>NZ_JARJMS020000103.1:0-18795 GCF_029335995.1 Thermosynechococcus sp. Uc | reverse complement strand
CCTGCCTCGGGCCAACTGACCGCACCCCGCCCCCATCACGGGGGGCGGGCCGCCCTTTCCCCCGTGCCCCAAACCCCGTGGCAATTACAACTTCCATGGGATCACTCTCCCGGCCCCCCGGGGGATTCCTATACCAAACCGCGGTTTTCCCGTTTTGTGGGGCTACCCCCCCCCATCCTCACTAAAGCCCCCAGCGCCGAATTGAAGCCCGGTCAAACCGATCAAGATAGCCTACCGCCCTATGACATTCTCGATGGCATTTTGGCACGGATGATTGACCGCCACCAGTCGGATCAAGAAATCGCTGCGGCAGGGTACGACCTAGGGCTTGTACAGCAGATTCGCCGCATGGTTCAACGGGCAGAATTCAAACGCCAGCAGGCAGCACCGGGCTTAAAAATTACCGATCGCGCCTTTGGATCGGGTTGGCGGATGCCAATCGCAGCGCAGTGGTAAGGGCAGTTTAAGCAGGTAGGAATCCCATGGCTTGGAGTTCTTGGGTGAGGCGTTGGGCTTCCGCAGGATCTTGATCCTGTAATAAGTGAATGGCTTGATGCAGTTTGTCAAGGGCAGCACTCACTTGTCCTAAACGCAGTAGGAGTGCTCCCTGATTCTGATAGGCTAGGGCACAGGTGGGATCTAAGGCTTGCAGGCGATCGTAGGTTGCTAGGGCATCGCCCCAGCGTTTTAATTGCTTTTGGGCATCTGCTAGCCGCAGATAGGTGGCAAGATGCATCATCTCAGGGGTAGGGGTTTTTAGAGCCGTTTCATAGGCGGCAATTGCCTCCTGCCACTCACCGCGTTCGGCATAGAGATTCCCCTGCTGATAGTGGAGTTCATGGGCGATCGCCGGAGGGAGTGTCTTCGCTTTTAAGCCTTGTTCTAAACACTGCTGAGCCTGCTCCAAGTCACCCATGGCCAGATAGACACCGGCTAGTTTACTCCACAGGTAGGCATCCTCAGGGTGTTGCTCAAGGTAGCGGCGCATAATCCGTTTGGCTCGTTCCTGTTTCTGTTGCCGCTGGGAGCCAAGATAGCCGCTATGGACAATGGCGACACCGTTGACGTGACCAATTTGCCAATGGGGTTCCCGCTGTTGCAGGGCAAGAACGCTGTCATCAATTGTTTCGTGGTAGGCACGCTGAAAGAAGAGGTCTGGATGGCGACGAAAGAGCCGAGACACATAAGTATAGGGCGGCACTACGCCCAATTCTCGCCGTAGGAGTGTCACCACAAGCCAGTGGGGTTGTTGGCAAATGTCAGGCAGTACAGCAGCAAAGGCGGGAGTTAAGGTTTCATCGGCATCAAGAACCAGTACCCACTCCGTCGCGACGTATTTTAGGGCAATGTTGCGAGCTGCAGCAAAATCCTCTTGCCAAGGAGCTTCATAGACCCGTGCCCCCCAATTGCGGGCGATCGCCACTGTGTCATCCTGAGATCCTGTATCCACAATCACCGCTTCATCCACCACACCAGCCACACTGGCAAGGCATTGGGGCAAGCGTTCCGCCTCGTTGCGCACAATCATGCAGAGGGTAATGGCCATAGGGACTAGGCAAAGTCACCAATCAGCTTTACTTCTGGGTGCAGCCACACCGACCAGCGATCGGCTACAGCGGTTTGCACATAGCGGATCAAACGATAGACATCCATGGCCGTTGCCCCGCCACAGTTGAGGATAAAGTTGGCGTGTTTTTCAGAAACTTGAGCTCGTCCAATCTGATAGCCCTTCAGGCCCGTTTGCTCAATTAACCAACCCGCTGTTTGCTCTTGGGGATTGCGAAAGACACTGCCACAGTTGGGGAAATCATAGGGCTGTGTCCGCAGGCGATCGCTCAGGTGTTTTTGAGTTGCTGCCTTTACTTGCGCTGGATCATGGCCGGGCTCCAACTGCCATGTAGCTTGCAGTACTAGGCGCTGCGTATCCTGAAGACTAGATGTGCGGTAGGCATAGCCCAACTCCCGTGCCGACACCACTGCCAACGTGCCATCGGGTTCTAAAATGACTGCCGATACCAGCCGCTCCGCTGTACAGCCACCGTGGGCACCCGCATTCATAACCACTGCCCCTCCTACGGTGCCGGGGATGCCAACCATCCACTCTAGACCGTGCCAGCCCAGTTTTGCTACATGGTGAGCCAACTTAGGCAGGGGATAACCCGCACCCACCGTGAGCTGTCCAGTCTCCAAATCACTTTTGAGATAGCGTAGATGCCTGGTGGAAATCACTAGCCCCGGCACACCGCGATCGCTGACCAGCAGATTAGACCCTGCCCCCAAAACTGTAATTGGCAGTTTCTGCGCCTGTGCCCAGGTATAGGCTGCCTGCAATTCAGCAACTGTACGGGGTGCCACTAACCATTCGGCAGAGCCACCCACACCGAGGGTGGTCAATTCCGCAAGGGAAACTTGCCGTTGTAGGGGACACTGGGTTTGTGGCAAGCAGGCCAAGGTCATAGGGCGATCGCCTCAGTGAGGGCAGAGACACTTAGTTGTGCTTGATCCGCCATGACAGACGGAATCAGTTGATTGAGGTTGCCAGCTCCAAGGAAGATAACCAGATCTCCCGGTTGCAGCAGATGCACCAAGCGATTTTGTACCGCTTCAAGGGTGGGGCAGTAATCCACTGAAGGATGATACTGGCGGGTACAGGTGGCAACATCGGCACCGCTAATTGTGCCAGGATTGGGTTCGCCGGCACTATAAATATCCGTCAAGATCACGTGATCCGCCGCAGTGAAGCACTGGGCAAAGGCATCGAGAAAGGTTTGTGTACGGCTATAGCGATGGGGCTGAAACACCGCCACCACTCGTTGCCAAGGGGCTTGAGTACCCGCTTGCAGACGAGCTGCCTCTAGGGTTGCCCTAATTTCGCTGGGGTGGTGTGCATAGTCATCGATGAAGCGAATCCCATTCACTTGTCCCCGTTCTTCAAAGCGGCGGCGGGCACCGCGAAACTCCAAAAGGGCAGCAGCAATGGTGGCAAAATCAATGCCGAGATAACGTCCCACCGCAATCACCGCTAGGGCGTTTTGCAGGTTGTGGGCTCCCAAGACATTCAGTTGCAGAATCCCAAGGGATGTGCCCCGCTCCCAAACCCGTGCCGTAGTGCCCTCAGAGGTGTATTGAATATGATCTACACAGTAGTCCACCGCCGCTTGCCGCTGAAGGCTATAGGTCAACAGGCGCGGGTGGTGCAGGCGATCGCGGATATTCGGACAGTCGGCACAGCCAATCACAGTGTCTGCTTGATTGGCAAACTGTTGAAACGTGGCCACTACTTCTTCAAGAGAACTGTAGTGATCGGGGTGGTCAAGCTCAATATTAGTAATGACGCCAATATGGGGATGGAATTTGCGCAAAGAGCCATCGGACTCATCCGCTTCAGCAACAAGGTAAGGACTTTGACCCACACGAGCGTTGCCCTGCCAAGCCGCCACTTCACCGCCGACAATAATTGTTGGATCCAGCCCCGCCTGCAGCAGCAGATAGGCAATCATGCTACTGGTGGTTGTCTTGCCGTGGGTACCGGCAACGGCAATACTTTGACTGCGGTGCATCAGTGCCGCCAACACATCAGAACGGTGAAAAATGGGACAGCCTAGCTTTTGAGCCGCTTGATATTCAGGGTTATCGCTGCGAATGGCGGTGGAGCAGATGACTTGAGGAAGGGGGGTAAAGGGATAGGTTTCAAGGTTGGCGGCACTCTGGCCAATAAAAATCTGCACACCTAACTCAGCCAGTTGCTCAGTCAAACGGTTAGGGTGCAAATCTGACCCAGAGACCTTAAAGCCCTGCTTAGCAAGAATATAGGCAAGGGCTGACATACCAATACCACCAATGCCAATGAAGTGGAATGGACGCTCGCTAAACTCCATCACTGGCTGCTTTGCCACAAACAACTCCTTTGCTCCACCCAAAAGAAGTACCTTAAAGTTAATTAGCTAGTACCAATATACTAATATCAATAAATAGACTAATATCAATAAGCATAAATTCCTAGGCTCATCATAGCAGGTCACCCTCCCTCCCTATGGGCTAATACTGGCAGATCCAAGGCAAATATGTCATCCTCAGCCAACAATTTCTCGCAAACAGTTTATCGCCGATTCTTTGACCACGGTTCTGCTTAGAAATTAGGAGATTCGACAAAGAATAAACTCTAGCAGAGACAAATCCAGTGCGGTGTAAGGTAGAAGGTTGATACCGCCCTGTCGGTATGTTGTTATCTTGCTGAGGACTGGGAATGCTGACGAACTTACTGGCTTGGAGTATGGCGATCGCCAGTTTAGGCTTGTATCTGTTGGGGTTCTTCCTACCGGAGCTGTACCGTAGGTTTGATCTGATAGCCAGTGGCGCGGGATTATTCTTTGCTTTGACCCTGTGGATCTATGGCGATCGCATTGGCGGGGGCTTGCTTTTGGGAACAACAGCCGCCGTGGCTCTAATTCTTTGGTTTGGTTGGCAAACCCTCAGCTATCGCTGGCAACTTACTTACCCTGGGGATCGCACCGATACCCAAAAAGCCCAAGCTCTCTGGCAAAAGATTCAGTCTCTGCTGCCCGCAGGTACCCTTGCCAAAATCGGTGAGCAACTGCAAAGTCGGATTGCTTCCCTGCGCGATCGCCTCCAGAAGCAGCCCGATCGCCCCCAGTTTCCTGGGGATACCCCACCACCGCCAATGGATACCGGCAATATCAAAGAAGACCTGTGGACAGAGGAAACAGCGACCTCCAGTACCGCTGCTCAACAATCGACCCCTCCCACAGGATCAGCACAAACTGCTGAACCTGAACCGACACCACCCCCCCTTGAAAAGACAACTCCTAGCGCCACCGCAGCCACTCCAACAGATACAGCGGCTAATCTACCTGCCGCAGCAGGTGCCGCAACGCCAGACTCACCCACCATTCCTGCTCCAGAGGAACCTGTGGAACAGACCCCTCCTGAAACCGGAGCCGTGACGCCCCCTGAGACAGCAGTTGAGGCTCCAGAACCCACAGTGACCCCTGAAGCAGGGGTTGAACCGCCTCCAGCCCCTGAATCGCGCCCCGCTGCCGCCGGTCTTGTAGGGGATATTCCCGAAAGTAGCGACAGTGAAGATAAGGCAGAGGGGTCAACCATTGAAAATCCAGAGTATCCTGCCCCTGAGGACGATGACTGGCCGCCCCGTGAAGCCCGTCTTTAATAAAGTCATGGATTCCTGACTTTTTACTTCTTTATTTTCTCTGAAGTAAAGCTTAATAGAATCTTAATTTTCCCCTAACTTTCCCCAGAAATTCCTCAATTTTCCCAAGGTTTTCCACAGATCGAGGGGGAGTTTTCCACAGGTCTTCACGGTGTGATCGCATTTCAAGGCATTTCTGGGGATAACCGCCTGTGGCGGGTTGGGGAAAACGCGAGGAGCCCTAAAAGTCTGGAAATGCTCATTCTGTCGTAGATTGCGATCGCCAAGATAGGTGAAAACAAGGATTGACAGACCCTAGGACAACCCAGACAATGGAGTTCCACGGATAGAGATTTGCTTGCTCTGAAACCCTGTGAAAGAGGCCTCAATCCCGCTGCCGCTCTGAAGCTTTGGGATGGGGTCAGGACTTTTGTCGGCGTTTTCCACAGGTTCACTTAGAGCGAGCGGATTGCGCCTGCGATTTTATCTTGGTTTTATTGAGGTAACTCACGGTATGAACGCTCAAGCCACCATCAGTATTCTGGCCGAGATTCCAGAGGAGCTACATGAAACCCTGAAATACTACCTCGAGCGGCATCCCGACTGGGATCAGGATCGCGTTTTTGTTGCTGCACTGTCGCTCTTTTTGCTGCAAAATGGAGAATGCGATCGCCGCACGGCACGGGTTTATCTCGACTCGTTGTTTAAGCGATCCTAAACCCTTCGGAGGGCAGCAAAACGGGTGAGTGAGGTAAATGTCGCAATTGTTGGTGGTGGCCTCAGTGGCCTAAGTACTGCCTGGCGGTTGCAGCAAACCGCTCCTCAGTACAGCTTGGTTCTCCTAGAGGCCAGCGATCGCCTTGGTGGCAATATTACGACGCAAGCAGCAGACGGCTTTATCTGGGAATTAGGCCCCAATAGTTTTGCCCCCACCCCTGCTTTACTGCAACTAATTGCTGAGGTGGGCTTACAGTCCGAGTTGATTCGGGGCGATCGCCACCTACCGCGTTACATCTACTGGCGGGGGCAACTCTACCCCCTAGAGCCCACCCGTCCCCTTGCCTTGGCCAGCTCAAATCTCCTTAGCCCTTGGGGAAAAGTGCGAGCAGCCCTTGGCGCCCTTGGATTTGTACCCCCCTATCTGGGTAGTGGCGACGAGTCAGTCAATTCATTTTTTCGCCGCCATTTGGGGCAAGAGGTGGCCGAGCGACTAGTGGCGCCCTTTGTCTCTGGGGTTTATGCGGGTGATCCGCAACAATTGAGTGTGGCTGCCGCTTTTCGCCGCATTGCTCAACTGGAGAAACTAGGGGGTGGCCTCATTGCCGGTGCCCTGCGCCTACGGCGGCAACTCCCCCCTCAACCAAAGCCCCCTGCAGGTGTGCAGATGCGACCGGGAGAACTGGGCTCCTTTAGGGAAGGCTTGGTGGCTCTCCCGCGGGCGATCGCCCAGCATCTGAAGACCCCGATTCATCTGCAAACCCCCGTTCAAGAGATCACCCCAGAACCCAAGGGTGGCTACTTACTGCGCAGCGGTGAGCAAACATGGCACGCCCGCAGTGTGGTTTTAGCAACGCCTGCCTATCGAACTGCAGAGTTGGTAGCACCCTTTCAACCAGCGATCGCCGATGTTTTGGCCACCATTCCCTATCCCACCGTCGCCTGTGTGGTCTTGGCCTATCCTGCTGGACTAGGGCGCAGCGTCCGCCCCGGCTTTGGGGTACTGATTCCTCGCAGTCAGGGCATCCGTACCCTTGGCACCATTTGGTCGTCCTGTCTCTTTCCCCAACGTACTCCCGCCGGTTGGCAAGTCTTTACGAGTTTTATTGGCGGTGCCACCGATCCTGATTTGGCTAGCCTTAGTGAAGAAGCCATTGTCCAACAGGTACAGCAGGATTTGACCCGACTCCTTGGGTTGCCCGCAGCCAAGGCACGGTTACTTGGTATGAAGGTATGGCAACGGGCGATTCCTCAATATATTGTGGGCTACCCTGAGCAGTGGCAGCGGGTGACCGATGCCCTACGGCAGACCCGCGGTCTTTTTCTGTGCAGTAACTATGCCGATGGCGTTGCATTGGGCGATCGCGTCGAGCATGGCAATCGAACTGCCGCTGCTGTTGCTGCCTACCTTTCAGGAGGCCACCCCTAGAGATGTCCCTATCGAGCTATATGAATGCAGCGCTGGAGCAGGCTGTCTATCACTTCAATACAGAGGATGGCCTGATCCATGGTGAAATTCCTGAACTTGAGGGAATGAAGGCTAAAGGGAAGACAGTCCTTGAATGCCGTGAGCATCTTTCCGAACTCTTGGAGGATTGGATCTATTTCCATATCTCCCGAGGGATTCCTGTACCTGTGATTAACGGTATTGAAGTTCCTGTACGCGAGACTTTTTGAGTATTCTCCCCGCTATATACCGCTTATCTATAGAAAAGGGCTGTATTCTCAATAGGCCAGCGATCGCTCCTCGTAACATAAACGAGCAAACATAGCCTAAGATTATCGGTAAGGTTAACGAAGCGATACATCCGCTCTACTAAGGAGGACATCACCCTATGGCACTCGTACCCATGCGCTTGCTGCTGGATCACGCAGCCGAAAATGGTTACGGCATTCCCGCCTTCAACGTCAACAACATGGAGCAAATTCAGGCCATCATGCAGGCAGCCCATGAAACCGACAGTCCCGTGATTTTGCAAGCCTCGCGGGGTGCCCGCAAATATGCTGGAGAAAACTTCCTGCGTCACCTGATTTTGGCTGCAGTGGAAACCTACCCCCACATCCCCATTGTCATGCACCAAGACCATGGTAACGAGCCTGCCACCTGCTACTCCGCTATTCGCAACGGCTTTACCAGTGTGATGATGGATGGCTCCCTTGAAGCCGACGCCAAAACCCCCGCTAGCTATGAATACAACGTTGCCGTCACCAGTGAAGTCGTAAAAGTCGCGCACTCCATTGGTGTTTCTGTAGAAGGCGAGCTGGGCTGCCTTGGCTCCTTGGAAACCGGTAAAGGGGAAGCTGAAGATGGCCACGGGTTTGAAGGCGCCCTCGATCACTCGATGCTGCTCACTGACCCTGATCAGGCCGTGGATTTTGTGGAGCGCACCCAAGTGGATGCCCTTGCGGTGGCCATTGGAACCAGCCACGGTGCCTACAAATTTAGCCGCAAACCCACCGGTGAAATTCTCGCCATCAGTCGCATTGAAGAAATCCACCGCCGTCTGCCCAACACCCACTTGGTAATGCACGGTTCTAGCTCAGTGCCCCAAGACTTGATTGACCTCATCAACCAGTACGGTGGTGCAATTCCTGAAACTTACGGTGTGCCTGTGGAAGAAATCCAAAAAGGCATTAAAAGCGGTGTGCGCAAAGTGAACATTGACACCGACAATCGCCTAGCCATTACCGCTGCAGTGCGCGAAGCTTTGGCCTTGGCACCCAAGGAATTTGACCCCCGTCACTTCCTCAAACCCTCTATTAAATACATGCAAAAAGTATGTGCTGATCGCTATCAGCAATTTGGTGCCGCCGGCAACGCCAGTAAAATTAAGCAACTCAGCCTCGATGACTATGCCGCCAAGTATGCCAAAGGTGAACTCAAACAAGTGACTCAAAAAACCGTGGTGGTCTAGCCAGTCGGCAATCGCTAAGAAACCATAAAAATTCGATAGAGGGTGGCGACGGTCACCCTTTTTTGTTTGAATCAATGAATAAATAGAGCAATACTTTTATCAATTGATTCAACGGGCTTGGAGGGACTCGAACCCCCGACCTGCTGATCCGTAGTCAGCCGCTCTAATCCACTAAGCTACAAGCCCAAGTCAGGAATATTATACTAGCATGAATTCCAAGCAAGATGAAAGGGGGAATAGAAAATTTGCTCATTGCTATGCCATCGTCAGGAGCAAAGGCCGTTGACCCAAACGGGGGGGATTCATGCTGAAGAAATACCACCGTTGGTTGCTGACGACTCCCCATCTACCGCGATCGCTAGTGGCTTTTGGTCTGAGTCTAGCTGCGCTTGCCCTACTAGATCGCAGTGCCAATCTTGTCTTCGCTCTCCTCAAACATAGTGCCCCCAACCTGATTACTGGGTTGATTGCGGGCACCTTTGACACTAGTTTTGCCCCAGAGGTTTGGCTAGCGGTTATTGGTCTTACCTTGGGCACATTAATTATTGTCATTTCGATTGCAGCGCAAAATATTCCCAAGATTACTGAACTGTACATGCAGGACTGGACAAGCCTGATCTACGTCTGGTGTCTGCTTTTGGGCGGTGCCCACATCTTCTACATCAAGATTTTGCAGGATCTGGGAAAGCAGCCCGTTGGCAGCATCCTCTTAAATTTATATGGGCTATTACCCTTAGCGATTTTGACGGCATTGCCCTACATTTTTTACATCCTCAAGTCCATTCAGCCAGAAAGCGTGGCTCAGCAAATTTACCGTCGCCAGTATCACTACATGACTCAACTTGGTGTTGTTCTCAAGGATGGGGGCTTCTATCAGCCTCAGTTCCTGCGTCGCAGTCAAGCTCACCTCATTGCGGGGCTAAACCAATTGGATGACTTACTCGCCTATGTGGCCTTTCGCGGGGCACAAGCCGAGATTATTGGCGTGGTCAGTGAATTGCTTCAGCACTACATCAGTTGTAAGCCCAACTATCCAGCCTATTTTTTTCGCCTCAGCAGTGCGGTGATGGGGGATATTGCCTTCAAGACGATGTTTGACCAGTTTAACCAGATTGAAGAGAACCACACTTTCTATGAACAGAAGTGTTTTCGGCTCCTAGGGAACGCCTATGTACGCTTTTTAGAAGAGGAGCAGTTTCCTTTGGCGTCGCTGTGTGGCTCTGAAATGTGTGCGATCGCCCACCGCATTCTCAGTATGGGCGATGACATTTTGCTAGAGCTAATTATTATTCGCTTTAATACAATGATGCGCTTTGCCATTAAACACGGCAGCCGCCACAATGAGGCCCGCAATCTCTATAACTTGGCCTTTCACTATCGGCGGTTTATTGAGAGTTTGGTTTACTACCAACGCCCCCACCTCACTCAAAAATGTGTGAATTATCTGCGTACCTACGGCAATGAAGTGTATGAATTAGCGCAAAATAGTCCTGCCCTTTATTTCATTGTTGATGTCTTTGCCGCTGAGCTAAAGAAGATATTAATCCTAGTGAACGAGCAGCGGTGGCCAGAGCAACTGCAACTGGAACTGCTAGCGGAGATGCTGCGCTTGGATAACCCTCCAGAACTGCGCCAGCCCCAAAATGGCGATCGCGGCAAAAGTACAGGTGTCCGCCTACTGCAAATGGGACTCGCTCTGTTTTACTTAGCGCGACAGCAACCTCAGTTTGCCCAACGGATTGTCGAGGACATGGTGGAGGATGCCGCGGTTCTTGGAGTGTCAGAATTCAAACGCCGCTTTCAGCAAAATTGCGATCGCCTCCGTCATGCTCAGCCCAAGTTTTGGGAAGACACGGATCGCGGCAATGCTAATTTGTACTATTCAGAAGACACAGAGCAACTTCCCGTCCTGCAAGCTCTTGTGGATCGTGCCTGTGACGCCCTTGGGATAGTTCAGCTCCCCTAAAGCATGGTATAGTAAAAAGTCTGAGGGCGAGTGGCGAAATGGTAGACGCACTACACTCAAAATGTAGCGGGGTTTCCCCATGTCAGTTCGAGTCTGACCTCGCCCATTCATGCAACCGCCACCAAACACTTGAATATTGACAAAGGCACAGAGCGGTGAGCCATGGCCTAGGCGAATGGCTTGGTTAGGTTCTCCTTTGCTACAAAACGGTGTCCCCAAAATATCAGGAGGTATCTTAAACTTTACCAAAATTCAGGGGTTGTGCCCCCTCCGCGTTAGGTGGCCATTGGCATATTCACAGCCAAACTAAAACTTGAGCCGATGGTCATCAAACGTAATGCAGCCCTAGCCAATCGAGGGGCAAATCAACCTGATTCAAGATGGCGGCACAATTCAGGGCAGTCATGGCAGCGTGCTACCTTAAGGGATGGTCAAGTTGAAATCCTTTTCTATGCTAACAGCTTTTACTGCGGCATTGACCCTCATCACCCTTGGCGAACTGGGAGACAAAACCTTCTTTATTACTATGATTCTGGCAACCCGTCATTCAAAACGATGGGTTTTCTTGGGGGGATGGGTCGCGCTCACTCTAATGACCCTGTTGTCAGTGGCCGTGGGCAAGGTTTTTCAGCTTTTACCGCGAGAATTGACCTTTTATACAGCAATTGTGCTCTTCACCATTTTCGGCCTAAAGATGCTGATTCAGGGCTTGCAGATGGGGGATACCCCCTGTGAGGACGAGTGCGAAGCGGCAGTGGAAACAGTGGAGAAAGCGGAAGCCAATCTCAGCCGTTTGGGGAGTAATCCTGCTTGGGCGACTTTTGTGGAAGCCTTTAGTCTTACGT
This sequence comes from Thermosynechococcus sp. Uc, assembly GCF_029335995.1. NCBI lineage: Bacteria > Bacillati > Cyanobacteriota > Cyanophyceae > Acaryochloridales > Thermosynechococcaceae > Thermosynechococcus > Thermosynechococcus sp. Uc. The sequence goes on along the minus strand of NZ_JARJMS020000103.1, from coordinate 7,185 downwards.
TCATTGCTGAATGGGGCGATCGCACCCAAATTGCTACGATTACCCTTGCTGCCACTAGCCATGCTTTGGGCGTTGCCCTCGGTGCCATTGCTGGCCATGGAATTTGTGTAGCGATCGCGGTTCTAGGAGGGGGAATGATGGCTGGACGGATTTCGGAGCGGACACTGACCCTGAGTGGGGGAGCTTTATTTTTAGTCTTTGCAATTGTAACTGCATTAAGCGGAGTGCGCACTATTTGATCAATCCTTTTGTAAGTCTATTTCTTGGGACTATTGAGTCCAGAATTGGTCAGGGGAGCACTTAGAAGCGGCAAATTCGCGCACTGTGGTGCGAATAAAGTCTTCTAGGGAACGTATGCCAGCTTGATCTGCAAACACTTTGGGGAGGTTCTGATGCACCTTCTGGCGGATATACTGGCGATATTCAGGATTTTGCCCCAGTTCGGCGGCCTTTTGAATGTAGGCTGGGATATCCGGAGCAATTAGTTCAGGTATCTCTAACAGGGTTAGAATTCCCGCTGTGTGCCGTCCGCGCATAAATCGCCCCGGTGTTGTCACGATGGGCAATTGAGCATAGTAGAGCGCCTCAAGGGTGGAATTACCCCCTGACCACTCAATACTATCCAAGAAAACATCTAAGCAGTGGAGCATAGATGTAAAGCCATAGAAGTTCAAGGGTCGTGAGAAGAAACAGTAGTCCCGATAGTCTAAATTTTTTTCAGCAAAGGATTGTTCTAGCCGCGCTTCAAACCGCCGGCGAGTGTTCTTGCTCATCATGGTGGTGAGAAAAATAAATTGACAGTTGGGAACCAATGCAGCAATTTCGGGGTAGATAGTGTCAAATTGGGGCAGATACTTAAAAACACTCTGAAGGCAACCGTAGATAACAGCGTTCTTCTTAAGCCCAAACTCCTCACGGGTGATGGGAGGCCGCGGATCCTGCGGCAGCGGCGAGAAGAAAATACCAAGATTTTTGAGTTGCACCAATTTTTCAGTGTAGTGATTCTCGCCGTCGGTAGGCTCCATTAACTCACTACTGAGAAAGTAGTCTATTGTAGGTAGCCCCGAGGTATCTGGGTGCCCCCAACTCATACACTGAATAGGCGCTAATCGCAACGCCGCCAACATTAAAACCGTGAAACTCATGCCAATTTCTGGAAAAAGGATTAAGTGGAGACGATCAGAGCGGATCTGCTTTAACCACCAATCAGGGGGATGATTCCCCTGAACAAATTTGTAGGCGTAGGTTTTAGCGATCTCTGTGCAAGAATTATTTCGATCTGAAACAGAGTAAACATACAACTCAAATTCTTCCTTATTAAGGTGTTTAAGCCAGCCATGGAGCATGAGTTTCCAGACCGTGTGTTCCCAAAAGTGTTCACTGAGAATGCCAATCCGTAGGCGCCGGTTGGGATCTACTGGCGGCAGCGGCGGACGCTCCTTGCCCTCCGGAAAGACGCTGGTTAGGACTTCGTGGAGGATGGTTCCATAGCACTGCTGGAGATTGCGCGTTTCTTTGCCCAAATAGGGCAGTAGGAAAGTATTCGTTGTGAGCAACCAAGAGTAAAGGGATTTTTTCTTCTCTGTAGAAAAGTTCTGAAAGTCGCTGTAGAAGTCTAGAAGGTCGGCCTTGAAGCGCTGATAGCATTCCTCTACCTCGGCTGCATCGCGGTAGCTGTAAAGAAGGTGGCGCGTTATGGAAAGATAGCGAATTCCTAATTCCCAATCTGTCCTCAGGCTAACTGCGGGGCGGCAAGCCTCCTCGGCTACTTCAGGCCTACTGTCGTAGCCACTCAGGAGTCCCAATAACTGCCATGAAGTTTCGAGGGTGGGATTGAGGGCAAGGGCATGATGCAGGGCAGCAATAGCGGCCTGCCTGTCTTTCTCTTCGTTTTTCTTTAGAGCCAGTTTTTGCCACCCTTTAGCAAAGGCCGTGTTACTTTTCTTGGCAGCAGCTTCCTGAAAGAAGAATTCTAGCTCAGCAGCCATTCTCAGAATCCAGCTCTCCCATTCAGTATAGCCAGTACAGCTGGGGGGAATATTCTATCCTGAGGTCACTAGCAACAGCCATATCTATATCAGTTGGCTCATGACTTCGTCTTAATTTAGACGAATTTGCGATAGGCCTGCCCCTGGATAGTAGGTTCCTAAAATTTGCAGGTGATTGTAGCCGCGCCTGCCTAGTTCATAGGCACCCGTCTGACTCATTCCCCGCCCGCCAAAGACCTCCCGTACAATGTTGTCGGTTGCTGCATACATCGAAACCATAATTCGTCCGCTTTTGGTAAGGACAATACCACGTGTGGCTTGCACTGCTGCTTGGGTAGTATTCCACTCGGTTTCAATACCGCGATACACCTGCCAGCGCTCATCATTCCCCAGATCAAAAAAGCGGCTGGCGGGTTGAAACATCTGGGCAAGGGCATAGGAACGGGCAGCAATTGCCTGTGCCTTTAAGGTTTCCATCGGCCAGTCAGGATAGACTTCTGAACCGACAACACTCACTAAGTATTGTTCTAGATCTACTTGGTTGACTGCTGTAACTGTGTTCCCCTGAGCGATGAGGCGGACGACACCGCGATACCATTTCTCACCCACGAATATCAGTTGATTGCTGGGGCGAATCCAAAGGGAGAGAGCAAGGGGTTGGCCATTCCAGAGCAATACTCCCTCACGGGCTGTGACCACAGCACCTTGGGAAGGGGCAAGCTGCGTCATCACTTGCTGTTGATCATTGGTAACGGCAGTAACTACGGTGGTGCCAATGGTGAGGGAGTGCTGATTGCGGGCGATCGCTACCCGTACTTGAGGGGCAGGGCCTTGACTGGGAGGTACAGGCTTGAGAGCAAGAGGAGGGACAGTGGGCAGGATAGTCTTAGCAGAAGTCGAGACGGGTGGTGCTGACGGGGGGGTCTGACTGGGTAGCGGCGCCAGTAGCGGGTCGCGCCCGTCTAAAATTGGCCGCGGCAGAGGCCGTTGGGGTTTAATCGGGTCAGGAATTGGTTCTGAAAGGGCAACAGGGGTTGGGGATAAGTTCCGCAAAAGCCAGATGCCTAAGCCAGCACTGGCAATTGTTGCCATAGCAAAGGAAGTGAGCAAGGATGAGTACCGTCGCTTTGCTCTGGGGAACAGAACCTCGCCCATTCAGGTTTTATCTCCACTCACACCTTGCCTATTGTATAGGGTTGTATGGGGGAGTGCAGAATTTGCCATGCCAGTTTGCTAGGCTAGGTTTGAGACAGCGCTGCCACTTGCTGTAGCCACTGTTCCACAGTATCCCCGTAAACCGCTAGGCTATACTCCTGTTCTGCCTGCTGGCGACAGGCGGCACGATCAATTTGGTCAATTTTGCCAATGGCAGCAATTAAAGCGGCGACAGAATCAGGGGGAATGAGAAACCCCGTCTGACCATCCCGGATAATTTCACTTGGTCCACCGCGATTGTAGGCAATCACGGGAACGCCGCAGGCGAGGCTCTCAATAACCACATTGCCGAAGGCTTCAACCCAGCGGGAGGTCAACAGAAGGGCGCGACACCGCCGCAGATGTGCTTGCATTTCCCGTGTGGGGAAAAATCCCAGGTATTCAATGGGGGCAGTGGGATAGTCAGTTTGAATCCGCTGCCAATAGTCATGATCTTGCAGTTGCCCCATGATCTTCAAAGGGGTACGGGTGACATTGACAGCGGCGACGGCATCCTCTAGTCCCTTTTCGGGAGCAATGCGCCCCAGCCAACAGAGGGTCTCTTCAGGGGCAGCACAAAAGTCGTAGAGCGAGAGGTCTAAGCCACTGCCCAAGCAGACACAGCGATCGCCAAAAGGGAAGGTGGCAGCTTGGGTACGGGTATAGACAGCAATGGTGCCGGGATACTGATCGAGGACATCCGCGATCGCCCGATCCATGACATCCGAGACCGAGGCCATACTCACCAGATGCCCCACAGGACGACTCAAAAAAGGCGTCAGATAAAAGGGCAACCAGTCGTAGGCAAAATTGACAATTACATCAAATTGATCTTGTAGCTGCCGCACCCGTGCCCACATATTGGCTAACACACTATTGGGCGGCAGCATAATTGGTTGATCGCGGGTTTGATGCTGGGCGGGTACTTGGAGGGCACCAGGTACTGGCTCAATTGTTGCCGCCACAGGCAGGTAGGAACCCTCAGGAGCAAGGATGTAAACGGTGTGCTGGCGATCGCCCAAAGCTTGGGCCATGTTGAGAATCGTCAACTCCACACCGCCCCCTTTTCCCGTGCCTAGAGGGCCAACTGAGGTGGAAACAAAGAGAAGTTTCAGAGGACAACTCCTGCGCTAACGGAGAGCTTCAGCGCCAGCGACCACTTCCAGAATCTCTTGAGTAATGGCGGCTTGGCGAGCTTTGTTGTAGGAGAGGGTGAGAGTACCAATTAGGGCTTGGGCATTGTCACTGGCGTTATTCATTGCCGTCATGCGTGCTGCCAGTTCCGAGGCAGCAGCCTCTTGCAGTGCCCGTAGCAACTGGTTGTTCAAGTATAGAGGCAGGAGAGCATCGAGAATTTGCACAGGATCCTGTTCAAAAATCATATCAGAGGGGAGAGCAGGCAACGTCGAAGCCACCTTCTCACGATTGACCTGTAGCTGGGAGCCACGGGTGGTCAGGCGGAAAATTTCATCATCAGCGGTCTCTAGCCCTTGGGGATCCAAGGGGAGGAGGGTCTGGACAACGGGTTTTGAACTAATGAGGGAGACAAACTTGGTGTAGATGAGTTCCACCCGATCCACCGTTTCCGAGAGAAAGAGGGAGAGCAATTCACTGGCAATTTGACCTGCCTCACTGGCAGAGGGAATTTGCTCGAGGCCAGAATAGACTGCATCAATGGGATAGTTGCGGCGCTGGAAGTATTGAGCAGCTTTGCGACCAACAATCACCAGCGTATATTTGACGCCTTCAGCTTCGAGTTCCTGGAGCCGTTCCTTTGCCCGACGGATAACGTTGGCATTGTAACCACCGCACAGACCGCGATCGCCGGTCACTACTAGCAGCGCCACCTTCTTCACAGGACGCTTGGCCAATAAAGGTAAATCAACATCTTGAAAGCGTAACCGAGTTTGCAAGCTATACAGCACCTGCGCCAAGCGATCGGCAAAGGGACGACTCGCCATCACTTGCTCTTGAGCACGGCGAACTTTTGCTGCCGCCACGAGGCGCATCGCTTCGGTAATCTTGCGGGTATCTTTAATTGTTTTAATGCGATCGCGAATAGCTTTGAGATTGGGCACGGTAATCTAAACTCCTAAGCAAAGCGTCCCTGCCCTAAGATTTTATCCCAGAGAGGGATCGCCTAGGCAGTCTTCTCACTAGAGGTTGATCTACCCTTAGCGAGAACCGTTGTGATCACAGGAACCGCCAAGGCAGCGACAGGCGGCACAATGCGGCCAATAGGCTGAGGGAAATTTAAGCTCACACTCAAGGCAGAAACTACAGTTGCTGCAATGCCACTAATCCAGAGCACTCTGTCACGCCACCGCTGTTCTCGCTTCAGTTGGTGATTTTCTTGGGCTGCAAGGGTCAGTTCCGTAGGGACAACGGTTGAGGATGGGCTGCGCAGAGCTTCTAAGTCTTGCTGAAGGGCGTGCAGTTCATTTTGAGCTTGGGCAAGTTCTTCTTGCAGGCGATCGCGCTCCCTTTCCACTTGGGTAAGCTGCCGCGTTATCTCCGCTAGTTGTTGGGCAAGGCCGGCATCTGGAGGGTTACTGAGAAGGGCTGTATCCTCTAAAGGAGCCGGTGGTGAAGCAGCCAGCCCCGTCTCAAGTTGTTGTTCGAGAGCAGCTTTTTCCGCTTGTAATGAAGCAAGTTGATCTTGAAGGGCTTCAATTTGCGCAACTTGGGATTGCAGTGTGGCAACTTGACTTTGCAGTTCGGGAATCTGGGAGACCTGAACTTGCAGTGTCGCAAGTTGTTGCTGAAGCTCGTCTTGTTGAATGAGAGCCTGTGCCAGTTCCTGTTCAAGATTTTGCCGTAGGCCGCTCAAGTTGGCGTTTTCTTCACGGAGGCGGGCAATTTCCACCTCAAGGGGGGCTGTTTCTTGCGCCCCCAGTTCTTGCCTCTTGCTTAAGAGGGCTTCATGCTCCTGCTGAAGGCGGGCAAGATCTTGGCTGAGTTGATCCCGTTGCTGTTGAACGTTGTTCAGTTCTGCAGTGAGCCGGCTAATCTGCTCCTGTAAGGCTTTGTTTTGGGCGATCGCCCGCTGTTCTGCGGTACTGGTGAGCAACTCCAATTCTGCTGTCAGAGAATTGAGATCGATATTCTGTGCGGGAGGCTCGTCCAACTCACCCAAATCACTGACGATGCTTTCTAGGAGGTCATCGGGTTGGTTGCTAGGGGGTTCTGGACTGACCATGATCCTGATACCTGGGCGAGTGCTAAGAATTGCTCCAATTATAACGATCGCTGTCCCTATCCTCTAGGCTAAAAGGCCTTCTTGACCTCCTCCTTGGCCTGAAGGCTGAGGGTTCCTGCTGCTGGCGACATTACAGCACCGCTCACTTTACAGGCGAACCGGAACTGTGGCCGCCGGTTGTCCACCACCAGCCAGTCGCCCCGCCACGCCAGCTTGTATTCCAGTTGGCAACGGCACTCAAACCAGCCTTGGTCGAGGATGGACTTGACCCCAAGTTTCTACCCAGTGGTTCGGTTATGCCTGCTGCCAACTTGGATATCTTCCGCATCCGTAAGTCCTCAATACCCACCATCGCCTGGCTGTTGTTGATTCCGCTCGAGCTCTTGTGCAGGAAATCGCGGCAGGCGTTGCCAATGCGCTTCGCTTTCTTAATTTCACTTTACAAGAGAGTGCCTGCTGCGCTTTGCGCAAAGAGGCTTCCTGCCGCTGGAAGCAATTGAGCGGCGCGTAGAACGTGCCGTCCACGAGCGTGGCAAACCGGGTCATGCCCGAGTCAATACCGACTGCGCCGTCCTGAGGCATGGGCGGCTCGGTCTGGAGGCTCCCGTACCACTTGCCGCAAGACTGGCTCTCGGTAACATTCTTGACCCGGCTATTGCGATAGCGCAGCCAACCGAGCTTCGGCAGAAACAGGCGGCTATTGGCCTGATCGAGTTTGAGCTGTTTCGGGTCGGGAGAGCGGACGCTGTCCGCTTGGCCTTTTTTCTTGAAACGTGGGAAGTCGGCTTGCTTGGCGAAGAAGTT
>NZ_JARJMS020000100.1:0-5412 GCF_029335995.1 Thermosynechococcus sp. Uc | reverse complement strand
TGTCTTGTGGTGACTAACACTTATCGAAGTGTCTAGTCGGTTGTTTCTTTTATCTAGTGACAATGCGGTATGCGTCACATGAGGTTAGACCCTAGAGGTCTATTAAGGTTTGGGGAAACTGGGCATAGAGTTTTTAATACTGGGAGTCGCGCCGCCTGGGTTATGGGGCACAAGTGCAGGCCTCTTGGGCATGGGCAATGCTGTAGTGTTTAACGGGTAGTGGATAGTGTACTTAGTGTCGCGCCTTGGTAATAGTGGGTCAAAATCTGGTCGTAAGTGTAGCCCTGCAGTGCCATACCATAAGCCCCCCATTGGCTCATGCCCAAGCCATGACCGTGACCCCGACCCGTCATCGTAAAGGCCACCGGCACACTTTGTCCTGTTTGACTGGCCACATTGCCGTACTCTGGCGTAATTGTTAGGAGAGTACTACGTAGTCCCAAAATCCGCCGTAGTTCACTGCCTGAAATCGTACGGCTACCTGTAGTGCCGATAACTTGTACTGACATGATCCGCCCTTGGGGTGTCAATTGCAAAGGGCGAAAGTTAATGATTGTACCAATACCGGGGAGGCGTTGTTGGAGTTGTACTGCGGTAAAACGAACTGTCCACTGAAAGTTGGGGGAGACTTGGTCAAAATCAGGAGCAGCACGCAGGTAAGGCACCACTTTTTGCCAAATAAACTCCGAATTTTCGGTATGTCCCCCTGAGGAGGCATGAAAAACTGCTTCAATAATACGACCGTTGTATGTCAGCACTTGACCGCGGGTGGCTGCAACGGCAGCCAAGGTACTGGCGGTTTCTGAGCTCACTCCTAAATACACCTGATGGGTCACCGTGGCACCGACGTCGAAAAGGCTGCCCGGACGACGGCGCTCGCGATCGCGCCGAAAAAGAGCAAAGGAACGAGAGGCCACTGCTTGGGCTTTGAGGGCTTCCAGTGGCCAAGAGGGATACATTTCTTTGCCCACCACACTCGGCAGATACTCCTCTAAATCCACTAGGTTGATGGCGATAATACCCTCACTGGTACTCACCAGTTGCAACCGCCCGCGATACCAGCGATCGCCCACCCGCACAAGGCCATTGTCTCGCGGCTCCAGAAAAATTTGCCGTCCCCGCACACCCCCTGCTTGTATCCCCAACCCCGTGAGGACAGCCGTAATACTCTGCTGTGGTGCTACTGTTAGGACTCGACCCGCTTCATCCCGTAATTGTGCCGGCGTTGAGCTACTAATTGTTACTTGACGTACCCGATCCAGAACCGCGACCCGCAATTCCACTGCTGCAGCCGTAAGTTGTAGGAGCAGGCTCATCAAGCAGCCCAGACCCACCGACTGCGAGAGAAAACGCCAACGCACAATCAGGTAAAGCATATTTCACTCCTCAAATGGAGGGCAGTTCTTAGCGGTGTTCCCGCAGACCACTCCAACCAATGGTAATGAAGCCCACCGCCAATAGAAAACTACGAATGCTTACCCTTAGACGATTCACAAAGGCTTCCTGTTGCGCCCGGTTGACAGCTTCCTGTTGTTGGCTGCGGATACGCTCCCGTGCCTGACCCGCTTGTTTATCGAGGGCTTGAGGGTCTTTTTTTAATTGCTCCAGAATTGCCCGTTGCTCTGGGGGCAGTTGATTGCTCTTGAGGAGCTGCTCCAGTTGACCGCTACTGGCCAGTTGTTTGATTTGCTGTTGTTCCTGCTCAACCCGGATTTCCGCCTGTGCTGCCTCTTGATTAATTTGGTTCACTGCCTGTTCCGTAATTTGACCTGTAATTGATAGGTAAAGAGGAATCCCCAGCAGGCAGAGCAATCCCAACAAACTGGAGAGGACAAAGACCCAAAATCGCCAATCCTTCAGGGCAGGTTCCCCCGGCTGCGGCTGGGTGGCACTCCCGGAGACTGCTTGAATCCAAAAGCCCGTGTAGATAAAGACAAATCCAATCAAAGGAGTGGCACCGCGCTCAATGAATTGGTTGACGACCGTGAGTTGCCACTGGCTGTTATTGAACTGGGGAGCAATAAAAAGGATGCCCCACTCTGTTAGAAAGGTCAGCAGTAGGATAATTCCCACCAGTTTCAGGAACTGAGCCGCCAAGGGGACAGGTCGCTGGGTTGATTTTGAAGCGGTCATGGACTGTGAATGACTCGTCAACTACTGCATCAACCTTACTGGATTTTAGTGCTGTTGATTCATGTTATGGGAACAGACTCACCTGTAGAGCCGCTACCTTTGGTCACCGCAACCTTGGTATACTCCAATTGTGTATGGCGCTGCTGCTGGGTTGAAGGGCACACTTCCCTCCAGTATTGTTGCTTCGCCATCCCTTTGCTCATTGAGGCACAACAAATCCATGGTCATTGTGGCAGTCTTAGCGGCAGGACGAGGCACACGGATGAAATCCTCCCTGCCAAAAGTTCTCCATCCCCTCGGTGGGCGATCGCTAGTGGGTTGGGTTTTGCACCAAGTTCGGTCTTTGCAGCCGCAACGACAGTTTGTGATTATTGGCTATGGGGGAGACGCTGTTCGTGCGGCTTTAGCGGATCAGCCCCAATTGGAATTTGTCGAACAGAGAGAACAACTGGGAACTGGCCATGCGGTGCAGCAACTTTTGCCCTACCTCAAAGACTATGAAGGTCATCTTTTGGTACTCAATGGCGATGTGCCCCTATTGCGAGGTCAAACACTGGCGCATTTGTTAGAAGTGCACCAGAAACACAACAATGCGGCCACCATTTTAACGGCACAAATTCCCAATCCCCAAGGCTATGGTCGCGTAATTTGTGATAGTCAGAATATCCTGAAGCAGATTATCGAAGATCGCGATTGCACCACCGCCCAAAAACAAAACCGCCGCATCAATGCTGGGGTGTATTGTTTTCACTGGCCGCAATTGGCTCAGGTTTTGCCCCATCTCCAGGCCAATAATGATCAGCAGGAATACTACCTCACCGATGCCGTCAATGCCCTCAGTCCGGTAATGGCGGTGGATGTGGAAGACTATGAGGAAATTTTGGGCGTCAACGATCGCGTTCAGTTAGCAGCCGCTTATCAGGTCCTGCAAAATCGAATCAAAAAAGCTTGGATGCAGGCAGGCGTCACGCTCATTGATCCTGCAAGTACTACGATTGAGGACACTGTGGAATTAGCAGCCGATGTGGTGATTGAACCCCAAACCCATCTGCGCGGCCAAACCCGCATTGGTAGTGGTAGTCTTATTGGCCCCGGCACTTTGATCGAAAATAGTGTGATTGGCGAACGGGTGACGGTGCGCTATGCCGTAATTAGTGACAGTGAGATTGGCAATGATACCCAAGTGGGACCTTTTGTCCATATTCGCCAGCAAAGTGTGGTCGCCGATCACTGTCGCATTGGCAACTTTGTTGAGCTGAAAAAAGCCCAGTTAGGAAGTGACACCAAGGCTTCTCATCTTGCTTACTTGGGCGATGCCACTTTGGGCGATCGCGTGAATATCGGGGCAGGAACAATTACTGCCAACTATGATGGCGTGCACAAACACCCGACCCATATCGGTAGCGGTACCAAGACGGGTGCTAACAGCGTTTTAGTTGCTCCGGTAACCCTTGGGGAAAATGTCACGGTGGCGGCGGGTTCAACAGTTACTGAAGATGTCCCGGATAATGCCCTTGTCATTGCCCGCTGCCGTCAGGTGGTTAAACCCAACTGGCAACCCAAAGCCTAGCCCTTACCACAGCAGGGTTCAATGCCGAGCCGCTGCAGCAGCAAATCACTCACCGCGTTGGCCACCGCAAACTCGCTGTAGAAGCTTTGGGAAAAATCAAATTCTTGCAGCTCAGTGACCAGTGCCAAGAGAATACCCCCTAGATCATGCTCCCCTTCCAACCGCTGACGCCGATACACTTGGGCAGCTCGCTGGGCGATCGCCAGATTCACGGCCTCCGGCAAATACTCGGTGTTGAGCCAATGGAGGAGGGCTTGCTCCAACCATTCCGCATCCGCAGTGCAGTCACCACAGGGGGGAAGCTGAATCGGCGGAATTGGGGTACTCATGGCGAAGTCCTAAAGAAGTCCTAAATTCATCTAATAACGTTTATCTTATAACTTGACTCGAAGGATGGGCGATACTGGATTCGAACCAGTGACCCCTTCCGTGTGAAGGAAGTGCGCTACCACTGTGCTAATCGCCCTAGTTCAGACAATTTTTAATCATATCTTGGATTGCAGGCTTTTGTAAATCGCTCAAACAAGGCTGCGGCAAATTTCATCAAAGGCGGCGGCAGGATCCGCTGCTTGTAAAATGGGGCGGCCAATCACCAAGTAGGACGCACCGGCAGCAAAGGCGGCATTCGGTGTGAGCGATCGCGCTTGATCTCCTGCTGCGGTACCCAGGGGACGAATCCCTGGGCAAATTCTCAAAAATTCCTCTCCCCAGCGTTGTTTTACCCGTGCGGCCTCTTGAGGAGAGCAGACAATTCCTGACAGTCCCGCTTCATGGGCGAGATCGGCCATGCATTCAACATAGGTAGGGAGATCAAGGGGAATTTGCAGTTCCTGCTGTAGGGTACTTGTGTCAATGCTGGTGAGCAATGTAACACCGATGAGTTGAGTGGTACTGTCTTCTAAAGCCGCCTGAGCGGTTTTCAGACCCGCTAACCCCGTGGCGGTGTGGATGGTTAGAAAGTCCACCCCATAGGGGGCGATCGCCCGTGCGGCAGCTGCCACCGTATTGGGAATATCGTGGAGCTTCAAATCAAGAAAGATGCGCTTCCCCTGATCCTTGAGCACATCAAGAATAATCGGCCCACTGGCACAAAAAAGTTCTAGCCCCACTTTCCAAAATTGCACCTGGGGCAGCCTATGAATGGTAGCGATCGCCACTTCCAAATTAGGCACATCCAAGGCCACAATAATTTTGCTAGCCACAGCCTCTTGGGAATCAAACAAGTTTTTTGGATCTCCTCAGACAATTCACGTTGGACGGCGCACACAGCGCAACAACCACAGTGCCACAATAATACCCGTCAACTGAGCCGCAATCGTATTTACCTTCGCCTGAATCACAAAAATTTCTAGGGGCTCAATCAAGACATTCGTGGCATAGACCGCCGCCCCCTGAGGAATGGACAGCACCTTGAGCAACAACATCCCCACATTCCACTCTGCGGCTGCCACAGTGAAAATCATTCCAGCAATATTCACCCAGAGACCAATATTCAAACTGCGGATGACGTGCTCTTTGGTCGGGCGTTTTTGCGGTTGATCCAAGCGCCGTCCTAGTTGTGGATAGCGATAGCAGCAGTAAATACTCACGCCCAAAAACACTAAGCCAATAATTGCCAGCACTAGACCCAATGTGGGACTATTCATGCCGTTAGGCGGACGATTGATATTAAATTGGCGACTAAAAACAACAATAATAATAATCAATAG
>NZ_JARJMS020000097.1:0-6904 GCF_029335995.1 Thermosynechococcus sp. Uc | reverse complement strand
GCGCAGTCGGGAGATGGGGTGACCATTCTCAACGATGCCCAGTTTCAGCCCCGCACATGGTAGAGCAAAGGAATTCGCTTTTGGAATGTAGGAGCGATCGCCCCCTAGGGTATGATTGTAGGGTTAAACTCTGTGGATCGCAGGCAATACCTGACTTCAATAGGGCTTGCTGAGCGACTCTGCCAGAGTCATGGAAAACGATTGGAATTATACATTTTAGGATGACCACCCCTTTACTCCTTCGTGCTGCCCGTGGTGAAAGCGTTGAGCGTCCGCCCATTTGGTTGATGCGGCAAGCTGGGCGCTACATGAAGGTCTATCGTGACCTGCGCGATCGCTATCCTTCGTTTCGCGAGCGGTCAGAAACTCCTGAACTCGCCATTGAAATTTCGCTCCAACCCTTTCGTGCCTTCGCTCCAGACGGCGTGATTCTCTTTTCGGATATTCTCACGCCCTTGCCGGGGATTGGTATTCCCTTTGACATTGTTGAGAGTAAAGGACCAATTATTGACCCACCCATCCGTACGCTTGAGCAAGTGCAGCAGCTCCATTCCTTGGAACCGGAAGCGGCCTGTCCCTTTATTCGTCCAATTCTCTCAACACTGCGCCAAGAGGTGCGCGATCGCGCCACCGTACTGGGATTTGCGGGTGCCCCTTGGACCCTTGCTGCCTATGCCATTGAGGGCAAAAGCTCCAAGGACTACATTGAAATTAAAACCATGGCCTATCGCGAGCCAGACTTGCTCCACAAGTTTTTGAGCCATTTGGCCACTGCTGTTGCTGATTACCTGTGCTACCAAATTGACTGTGGCGCTCAGGTGGTGCAGCTCTTTGATTCGTGGGCGGGTCAACTGAGCCGTCAGGACTACGATGCATTTGCCTTCCCTTACCAAAAGCAGGTGGTTCAGCAGGTCAAAGCCGTCTATCCCGATGTGCCGATCATCCTCTACATCAATGGCAGTGCTGCAGTGGTTGATCGCATGGCGGCAACAGGGGCAGATATTGTCAGCCTTGATTGGACAGTGGATATCGGCATGATTCGCCAGCAGTTTCCTGCTCATGTTGGTCTTCAGGGGAATCTAGACCCAGTCGTGCTCTTTGCCCCACAGCCGGTGCTCAAGGAACGGGCACTCGCGATCATCGAGGCGGGTCGCAAGGGCAAATATATCTTTAACCTGGGTCACGGTGTTCTCCAAAGAACTCCTGAAGAAAATGTGGGCTTTCTCTTTGATTTGGTAAAGTCCCTCGGCTAATGCGCATCTTAATCACTGGTGCCAATGGTTGTATTGGTCAGTACATCTCTGAGGCGCTGATCCAAGAGACAGACCACGAACTCTTTTTGCTGGTGCGGAACCCAGCACGGCTGCAAATTGAGCCTCGCCAGCGATCTGGGGTGAACGTGATCCAAGGGGATTTAATGGATCTGACATCCTTGGAACCCCTATTGCCAACCCTCGATGTTGCAATCTTGGCGGCAACTGCTTGGGGAGGAAAGAACGTCTTTGCTATCAACTGCGAACAAACTTGCTCTCTCCTCAGGCAGCTCGATCCCCAACGCTGCCAGCGGGTCTTTTATTTTTCAACGGCAAGTATCCTCAATCATCAGATGGAACCGCTGCCGGAAGCAGGTACCTTAGGAACGGATTACATTCGCTCAAAGTACGAATGTCTCCATGCCATTGAACAATTGCCCGTGGGCGATCGCGTGATTGAACTATTTCCGACAATGGTGTTTGGGGGAGGGGCTGATGGTAAACGTCCCTCATTCATCACGGAGGGAATGCGTGAAGTCCTCAAGTGGCTCTGGTTAGCTCGCTTTTTCCGAGCAGATGCCAGCTTTCACTTTATCCATGCCCGCGACATTGCCCAAGTGGTTCTCTATCTGTTGCAACATCCTGAGTATCCAGTACCGCGCCGTGTGGCTTTGGGTAACCCGCCAATTACTGTCAATGAAATGTTGGCGCAGTTATGTGCTGCTGCAAAGCTGCCTATTTATGTGCAAATCCCGTTGACACTGCCAGTGATTAACTTCTTTGTGCGAGTATTTCGAGTGCAAATGTCGCCGTGGGATTATTTTTGCTTAAACTATCGCAACTTCACCTATGAGACGGTGCTAAATCCTCAAGCACTAGGGCTAACCCCCTACTGTGCCACGGTGACAGATTTGCTACGCTGTAGTTTGGGCACAGCAGACCTCTAAACCAACCATTGCGGAGTCTTAGTCTTTGATGGCAGGCATTTGGCTATTGAAGTCGGAGCCAAGTGTTTTTTCTTGGCAGGATTTGAAGGCAGCTCCACAACAAACCACCTGTTGGGAAGGCGTACGCAACTACCAAGCACGCAACTTTATCCGCGATCAAATGCAGGTGGGCGATCGCGTGCTCTTTTATCACAGTAATGCCAAGCCACCAGCAATCATGGGCATTGCTGAAGTTGTCAAGCCTGCCTATCCCGATTATTTTGCTTGGAACCTCGACAGCCGCTACTTTGATCCCCGAAGCACCCCTGAGAATCCCCGCTGGTTTATGGTGGATATTCAGTACCGCTGGGACTTTCTACCTCCCATTACACTTCCAGAACTGCGGCAAACGCCCGGCCTAGAGCGGATGATGCTGTTGCAAAAGGGCTGCCGTCTTTCAGTACAACCAGTCACTGAATCAGAGTGGCGGATCATTCTCGGCCTGCGATCGCCCTAGGGTTGGCGAGGCAAACGGCGTAGATAGGGTAAATTTTTCAGGCGACGCTCGCTAGAGTATTGAAAGCCAAAATCCGCATATTCTGCAGTATTGACCAGTCGGCGAAAGGCCGATAAGCCAATCCGCCGTTTACCATCAAGGGTACTCACCTTCGACTGCGGGTTTGCCAGATCTCCTCCTAGCAGTTGAAAGGCCTCTTCGGAGGTTAGCCATTCCTTGCTGGGATCACCTGTAGGGATTTTCTCCTCGAGGCGCCTGAGCTTCGTGACCAAGCTTTCCCATAGATTGCGGCGAGGTTGTTGCTGCTGCAGGCGAGAGCTAAGCGATCGCCACAATAGTTGCAGTTGCACTCCGAGATACTGGAAGAAACGCTGGATCAACCGCCCAATCTGATTCAAAAGCAGGGGTAATCCCATGGTTGACGGTGGCGGCGATCTCTCAATGACTACGGTACTCCAACCACAGGCACTACACACTTGGCGACCAGACGAGAGTAGCTTTCCTAAACGGGCAGAACAGCGAGGGCAAGTTTCCAGCATTCGTTGCTTTTTGTTACCGATGAATCAAATTTTAGCGGAATGGGCTCCGTTATCGAGGGCGACGATAAAAAGGGCGAGGAACCACCACTGCTGGCACTCGGCGATCGCGCACCTGTACCTCCAGTTCACGACCCGTGTGGGCAAACTCTGGAAAAACATAGCCGAGGGCGATCGCCTTCCCCAAGGTGGGAGATAGGGTGCCACTGGTAACTGCGCCGACGGCCTGTGCGCCTGCATAGATTGGATAGCCATGGCGAGCAATGCCTTTGCCGACAAGTTCTAGACCCACCAACTGCCGCTCAATTCCCTGTTGCTTTTGCACCAAAAGGGCAGTACGACCTACAAAATCGGGCTTTTGCCAATCAATCAACCAATCAAGACCCGCCTCTAGGGGAGTGGTTTGCTCATCCATGTCTTGGCCATAGAGGAGCATTGCCGCCTCCAAGCGCAGGGTATCCCGCGCCCCCAAGCCACAGGGAGTAACACCGGCTGCCAGCAGGGTTTGCCACAACTGTTCCCCCAATTCTGGCGTTACAAGAAGTTCCCAACCATCTTCACCCGTGTAGCCGGTGCGGGCAATCCAAGCGGGCTGTCCCAATAGATTCACCTGAGCATGGCGATAGGCCTTAATCTCCCCTAAAGAGCGATCGCTTAGGGGAGCAAGAGTTGCCGTTGCAGCAGGACCTTGAAGGGCAATGAGCACCTGTGTTGTTGACTCATCAATAAAATCAATACTGGCGGGTAAATACTTCTGAAACCATGCCCAGTCCTTGGCAGTGGTGGCTGCATTGACAATACAGCGTACCTCCCCATCGCCAATGTAGAAAATCACATCATCCACAATGCCCCCGCCTTCATTGAGAAGGAGAGTATATTTCGCCTGGCCGGGTTGCAAACGACTCAGATCCGTGGGCACCCGTTCTTGTAGTGCCGCGATCGCCCTAGGGTCTCGCAGGAGAAACTTACCCATGTGGGAAATATCAAACATCCCCACCCGCTGCCGCACCGCTTGGTGTTCCTGCAAAATACTGCTGTACTGGAGGGGCATCTCCCACTCGCCAAAGGGGGTAAACCGTGCTCCTTGATGCAGGGGATAGAGGGGGGTACGACGCAAGGATTTAGCCATAGGTTACAAAAGGAAAGAGACTATCCAGTTGTTGTTGCAGTTGGGCAGGGGTCAGTGCCGGTTCACGGCAGCGCAAGCCTTCACAGACAAGGGCAATAGGTTCTAGGTCAGCGCAAACTTTGAGGACAGCCGTCGGCAAGTAGCGATCCAAGAAGGTGGTCACCTGATCAGAGCGCGTTTGCACACAAACTGGTTGCAAATACCACTGCAACGCTGCCAAAAGGCTCGGACAACTTTGGGGAGACTCCTTCATCAACTGGCTAAAGAAACGCAGTCCCTTTTCTGCCTGTTCAAGATAAGTGGGATTTTCTGTGAGCAAGAAGAGCTGCACCAAGTTGGCGATCGCCACCCCATTGGCAGAAGGTGTGGCATTATCCAACCCTTCCCGCTGGCGCAGAATCAAGTCGGGTCGCTCTGGAGCATTGTAGTAGCCCCCGTCTGTTGCCCCTAATTCCTGATCAAAAAGGGCTTGATACCGACAGGCCAACCCCAGCCACGGCTGCGCCGCTTCCCCCACGGCTAAACTGGCGTGATACAGGGCAAGAAGGGCTTGGATCCAGTAGGCATAGTCTTCGGCCTGCGCCACCTCAGTGACACTGCCCCCATAGTTTAGGCGGTAAAGTTTGTCCTGCTGATATTGATGCTCGTGGAGCCATTGAGCTGCTCTAGCTGCCCGTTGCCAGTAGGCGTGTGCCCTCCAGACTTGGGCAGCCGTGGCTAAGCCGGTAATCATCAGGCTATTCCACGCCAAAATCATTTTGGTATCGGTGACTGGCGGAATCCGTCCCGGCCAAGCCCGCCCTTTAGCAGTTGCATTATCGGTGGCCACAGGAAAGGGCCGATCCAGGGGTGTATCGGCACCATAGCGGCGGGCAAAAAGTTTACGCAGAATCGGTTTTAGAGCTTCAGGCTTTTCAGGGGGGCGCACTTGCTTGAGCACAATTTTGCCCTCGAAGTTACCCTTGGCAGAGATGTCAAAGTGGGCTTGCAATTGGGTCAATTCAGTTTGGCTTAAGATCTGCTTTAGCTCCGCATACTGCCAGCAGTAAAAGGCGCCCTCCTCGGGTTCAGAATCATGAGCACTAACAAAGCTATCGGCATCTTGAGCCGCGTAGAAGTAGCCCTCAGGAGCAGTCATTTCCCGATCAAGCCATTGAATTGTTTGGGCAATTGCACTGGGAATCTGGGGGGAGCGATCGCCCTGCTGCCACAGCCGTGCCAGATAGGTCACAATTTGGCCATTGTCGTAAAGCATTTTCTCAAAGTGGGGCACCGTCCACTGCGGATCGACGGTGTAGCGATGCCAGCCACCCCCCACATGGTCATAGATGCCCCCCTGCAAGAGGTTATCTCCCCGCAGCCGACACAGGTGCAACAGTTCGCCAGGATTGGAACTCAGAGCTAACCCCTGGAGAAGCATTTGGGCATAGGGCATCATGGGAAAACAGGTGCCTTGGGGGCGATCGCGCAAAATCGGCGTGACTTTGCGAATCCCCGCCCTGAAGAGGTCTGCAGTTAGGGGAACTTGCTCTTTTGTCTCAGCTGGGGGGACCAGATACTGCCAGAGGGTAGCCTGTTGGGCAGCAAGCTTGTCCTTTTCTTGGTCATAGAAGCGGCGCACCGCCTGCAACACTTGCAAAAAGCCCGGCCGGCCGTAGCGCGGTTGTACAGGAAAGTAAGTGCCGCCATAAAAGGGACGGCGATCCTGAGGGGTAAGGAAGATATTTAGCGGCCAGCCCCCTTGCCCCGTCATCAGTTGCAACGCCTGCATGTAGAGGCTGTCAATATCGGGTCGCTCCTCGCGATCCACCTTAATCGGCAGGAAATAGGCATTGAGATAGGCGGCAATCTCTGGATCGGAAAAGGCTTCCCCCTCCATGACTGTGCACCAGTGGCAACTGGAATAGCCAATCGAGAGAAAAATCACCCGATCCTCGGCAGCAGCTTTGGCAAGCGCTTCATCGCACCACGGCCACCAGTCAATGGGGTTTTCGGCATGCTTGCGCAGATAAAGACTTTGGCACTGGCTAAGGCGATTTGGCATGGGGGCGTACCATTTCAACACTAATTTGACCTGTAAAGTTGGGCACTGGCGGGGCAAGTTTTGTTACGCGTACCGCTGCCCGCTGCACTTGGGGCGGGGCAAGGCAAAGGTTCATAATCGCTGCCGCAAGAGTCTCGATTAACTGAAAGCGCTGTTGCCGCATGAGCTGCTCAATTGCCTGCAACAGGGGGCGATAGTCAAGGGTGTCCTCAAGGCGATCGCTGGCCGCCGCCTGGGCCATATCAAACCAGAGCTTAATGTCAATCTCAAACCACTGGCCAAGAATTTGTTCCTCCGGAAGGGCGCCCGTATAGATGTCGTAGCGAATTCCCGAGAGGTGGTGACAGTAAATTGATGATTCGCTCAAGGTTATCGATCCCTAAATACACAGGAAAAAATTCTGCTGGGGTTAATGATTTTTGTGCCCCTTGCACTTCTTAACTTTATCGTAACAATGGCAGCATTGGTGAGGTTGATCCTAATTGGGCGCGCCATTTTT
>NZ_JARJMS020000085.1:0-7755 GCF_029335995.1 Thermosynechococcus sp. Uc | reverse complement strand
ATGGCGATCGCCCCCATCAAGCCCACACTCCAGCCTAGCACAGCCATCACGGTGGCACCCACAATACCCGCCAACGTTCCCTCTAAACTGACGGCGCCCTCTGTCCCTCGCGGCACGGGTTTTAAGGTGGTGATGAGAAAGGTGCGCTGGCCATAGGCTTTACCCACTTCACTGGCACAGGTATCTGACAGCTTAGTGCTAAAACTGGCTACAAATCCCACCCCAAATAACTCCCGCCATTGGGGAAACAAAAGAATAAGGAGTGCACAGACGGTGCCTGTGAAGGCTGACCCCCAGACGTTTTCCGGTCCCCGTGCCCCTGAGCGTTTTTCAGCAATGCCTGCGGCCTCTTTTTCGGCCATGCCGATGTGGGTGACGGCTGAACCAACTAGGAAATAGACCATGACAATGAGATAGCCCTGCCAGCCCAATGTGCCCCAAATCAGCACCCCCAAAAGCCACGCATGGAAGAGTCCTGCTAGGGTGAGTAATTTTTGCTGCGTCAAGAGGGCGATCGCCCCAAGAACGGTGTTGAGCAACACCCCTATCCACCAAGGGTTGAGGGCAAGGATTCCATCCATGAGAACCGCACTCCGACTGTACAGGCAGCACCTTATTATACTTTTCAGACATAGAGGCTGGATAATGATTACTTGGCTACTGGAGCCACTGCAGCACCCATTTATGGTCAAGGCGCTGGGGGTAAGTACCCTTGTGGGCTGTGTGTGTGCCGTATTGTCCTGTTTTTTAACCCTGAAGGGCTGGGCCTTGATGGGAGATGCTGTATCCCATGCGGTGCTCCCCGGTGTGGTTTTGGCCTACTGGCTGGGGTTGCCTTTTGCCCTAGGTGCTTTTGTCTTTGGTCTGATGGCAGTTACCCTTATCGGATTTATTCAGCAGCAAACGCGAGTTAGGGAGGACACAGTCATCGGTTTAGTCTTCACCGGCTTTTTTGCCTTGGGGCTGGTGTTGCTCTCGAAAACTGCCAGCAGCGTTGACCTCATGCATATCCTCTTCGGAAATGTTTTAGGGATGAGCGATCGCGACCTCTGGCAAACCGTGATTGTGAGCCTCGTTACACTGATTACGATTGTCCTGCGGCATCGAGATTTCATCCTCTTTTGCTTTGACCCCACCCATGCCCGCACCATTGGCCTGAATACGACGCTGCTATACTATCTCCTTTTGGCTCTTTTGTCCTTAACCACTGTAGCTGCCCTGCAAACCGTAGGCATCATTCTTGTCGTAGCGATGCTGATTACACCGGGGGCAACCGCCTATTTGCTAAGCGATCGCTTTGGCGTGATGGTGCTCATTGCCCTTGGGGTAGGCGGCCTCGGCAGTTTACTGGGAACCTATATTAGTTACTATCTAGATGCGTCGACGGGCGGCTGTATTGTTGTCCTGCAAACAGTAATTTTTTTGCTGGCAATGATTTTTGCTCCGAAGCACGGTCTTTTGGCCAAAGCCCGCTCTCCTCTGAGTTAGGTTCACGGATTATCTTTGTGGGGTATTGCCGATGCCTTTGCTAGAGTTCATGATATAGTTGCCCCATATTTATCATGGGTGAAGACAGTTGCGTTATGGAGTCAGATCAACAGTGGCCTACAGAACATGTTCCCTCTGAAGCCTCCACCTCCTTTGTTCAGAGAGAGGTAGGCATTGCATCTGACGACCATGGTCATGGCGCACCAACCGATGTGTTAAGGAGTTATGACAGCTTGGTGGAAACTTCAGCAGCGCGCATCAAAGTGATTGGTGTCGGTGGTGGCGGTGGCAATGCAGTAAACCGCATGATTGCCAGTAATGTCGCTGGTGTTGAATTTTGGTGTGTCAATACTGATGCGCAGGCGCTCGCTCAATCCCAAGCCCACCGCTGTTTACAAATTGGCCAAAAACTCACCCGTGGTCTTGGCGCCGGTGGCAATCCTGCCATTGGTCAAAAAGCGGCTGAAGAATCCCGTGAAGACCTTGCTGCGGCGCTCAAAGACGCCGATTTGATCTTCATTACCTGTGGCATGGGTGGCGGTACCGGCACCGGCGCTGCGCCAATTGTGGCGGAAGTGGCCAAGGAACAGGGCGCCCTAACCGTTGCAGTCGTAACCCGCCCCTTTACGTTTGAGGGTCGTCGGCGCGCTAGTCAAGCCGATGAAGGGATCGAAGCCCTGCAAAGCCGTGTTGATACTCTAATTGTGATCCCCAATGACAAGATTCTCTCAGTGATTTCAGAGCAAACATCGGTTCAGGATGCGTTTCGAGTTGCCGATGATGTGCTGCGCCAAGGGGTTCAGGGAATCTCCGATATTATTAACTTGCCAGGACTGATTAACGTCGATTTCGCCGATATTCGTTCGGTGATGGCTGATGCCGGTTCTGCCATGATGGGCATTGGAATTGCCTCTGGCAAGTCACGAGCCACTGAGGCCGCTGTCAGTGCAATTTCTTCACCCCTACTGGAGGGGTCTATTGAGGGTGCCAAGGGCGTTGTCTTTAACATTACGGGGGGCACAGATCTCACCCTCCATGAGGTCAATGCTGCTGCAGAGGTCATTTACAATGTGGCCGATGCCAACGCCAATATCATCTTTGGTGCTGTGATTGATCCTCAAATGCAAGGGGAAGTTCAAGTCACTGTTATTGCCACCGGGTTTAGTGGTGAACCCATGAGCCGCACCCGTGCCACAACCAAAACAACACCCCTAACGAACCGGCCCCTAACAACGCCACCTCCTCCTGAAGCGCCTGTGCCCCAACCAGAGGTTGAAGCCAAACCCAAGTTGGATATTCCGGAGTTTCTCCAGCGACGGCGACCCAACCCCTAGCTACTGTCTCTAACCCATCTCTCAAAGGGGATAGTAAGTCACTTCAAAGACCTAATTCGCGGGCGATCGCCATTAACCCCTCGCGGTAGGAAGGATAGCAGAGTTGAACCCCTAAAACTTTCTTGATTTTCTCATTGCGGACTCGGCGGGATTCGCGCCAGAAGGACTGAGCCATTGGACTTAAATGGGCTGCCTCTAAGGGAATGGCTGGTGGGGCTGGGCGACCCAAAAGACGATAGGCCTCGAGGAGCACAGGGAGTGACTCTGAAGGTTGATCATCACTGAGGTTATAAATTTCCTGCGGAGTCGGCTGGGCGAGCGAGCGTTCGAGGGTTTGGACAATATCCGCCACATGAATACGGCAAAAGTAGTGTCCCGGTTTGTCAATGAGTTGGACATCACCCTTGAGAATACGAGCGAGGGGATTGCGCCCTTCGCCGGGGCCATAGATGCCGGCAAGTCGAAAGATATGGGTGGGCAAATTCGAGTGGAGAAAGGTTTGCTCAATTCTGACGCGGTGTTGTGAACGCAAATTTTGGGGATTGACCGGCGTGGTTTCATCCACCCAATCCCCTTGGCGATCGCCATAGACCCCTGTTGTCGAAAGGTAGCCAAACCAGTGCAGATTGAGTTTCTCTAACTGTGGCAACAGTGTTAGCGCAACCACATCCTCCCCCTGGCGATCCGGAGGAATACTGTGGAGGATGTGAGTGACTCCCTCAAGGGCAGTCGCAGCTAAGGGGACTTGCTTCCCCTGCGGCTCCCATGCAAAGGGAAAACAGGGAACAGTGCTGAGTTCTAGTGGCGGCTCTCCCCGGCGATTGGTGATGACCACATCAATGCCTTGGGCTTGGAGCGATCGCGCCAACCACGTTCCCGTATAGCCGCAACCGAGAATGAGAACCCGCATTGTACTCTAGTCTTGGGAAGAGGCTGCCGCCGCATCCACCAAACGCACCTTTGTAGCCAAACCCAGCACTTGCAAGAAGCGAATGGTGAGCCACGTTAGATCCAATTCCCACCACTGTAAACCATGGCGTGCCGAATATTGATAAGCATGGTGGTTATTATGCCACCCCTCGCCAAAGGTTAACAGGGCAACCCACCAGCAATTCATTGAGTGATCCGTGGTTTCAAACGTGCGATAGCCAAAGGTATGGGTGGCACTATTGACCAGCCAAGTGGTGTGATAGACCGTTACAAGGCGCACAAAAATGCCCCAAATCACAAATGGCCAGCCACCCCAAAGGTAAAGGACAATGGCCAAGACCACTTGAATCGGCAAAAAGTACTTGTCAAGAAACTGATACACAGGATCATCGGCAATATCTTTAGTGAAACGGGGAATCTCAGCCTCCGCTGGCACCTCACGAAACATCCATTCAATATGACTCCACCAAAAGCCCTTACGGGAATCGTGGTGATCATTCGGTTGATCCGAGTACAGATGGTGATGGCGATGCAGTCCAACCCACCAAATCGGCCCCCCTTGCATTGAGAGTGTGCCACAAAAAACCAAGAAATACTCTAACCATTTGGGCACTTGGAAACTGCGATGACTGACAAGACGGTGCCAGCCCAAGGTAATACCAATGCCGGCAGTCAACCAGTGAAGCATAAGCGCCAGCAGGACTGCCTTCCAGCTAAACATACTGGGTAAAAAAGCAAAGAGGGCACCGAGGTGAACAAAAATAATAAAGGTCGCCGTAGGCCAGGCAATGGGGGGTTTGGCAACGGTGGCTTGGGTCATGAACACATCCGTAAAACAACTGAGTAGGCTGCTGTTCTCTCTAGGCTGAGCTTGAACAACAATCACCAGAATTTAGTATAACGAGCTATGGTTGAGTATCTTTACTTAGCGTGTTTTTCCCACAACGCATAATTCAGCAATCCCCGCCGGTGGGGGAAGTCTTTGGGGAGAGTGTCCTCAAAAGTATTAGGCAGGATACCCAATAGCCGGCTGATTATTTCGTTTTCTGTGGCTTTGTAACGAAATGTTGCATTTTCTCAGATTAATCCCTAGGATATAGGGTAAGGTGTGGTAGTTATTAGGAATTATGAAAACGCCACGTTGGACACGACTCATTGACTTCCTACAGCGCGAGATGGCACTGCCCACCGCTGCCATTGACTTTGGCCTCAAGCACTGCAATAAGCAGGTGAACTTGTTACCCGTTGTTCTCTGGCAGTATGGCTTGGTCAGCCTCGAACAACTTGACCGTATCTTCGACTGGCTAGAAACTACTCAGTCCTAGTGGCGCTCTCAGAATTCTTTTATCAAGACTTAATGAATCACTGTTTCCTTAGCAACAAAGTCATAGCTCTGGGAAATTCCTAACTGCTGAGGCAAAAGGATTGGACTCTGCCACCCCACGGGTTGAATTGACAACAGGGGGGAAGGAGTTTTGAATGTTCCCCAGAGATAAACTTTCTTACCCAGTAGTTCAGGGGGAACTGTAATTTTGTAATTACAACCATTATTACCAGCAGATGACAGAGGAGCGGCAGCACCACCCATGGGCAAGCCGCCGGGGGGATGCAGGGTGGCATTAATGACAATCTCACTACAGGAGATGGAGGGAGATTTATTGACCTTGCCGATAATTGTGGGCTGTACCCGTAGATGACTTGGGGGTCACAATTGGCTGATCTGGGTGGAATCTACCGGTACAGCACGGCTTACAGTGGGGCTGAGAGCAACAGTGAGGCAACTGAGGAGTAAACCTTTTTGATTTAGCATTGAGGTGTCCTTGGTGTGAGTGGAGAGAACAGTTTTCTTTAGCCCCTGTGGGCTGAATACTCTTATCCTAGTTGAGCTGACTAGGGACTCCGCTGCTAATTCTCACCGGCAATAGATGACGCTCATCACCCAAGCTAGCCCCCCTGTGGTTATGAGAGTAATTAAATATATGCACCGACTCAAACGAAGGGCGGTCATAACAATAGTCTGATCAATTGGTTGCAGCGGTTCTCCCAAAAAGGGTTTCACTTTCACTGTGCCCCGATAGGTATTTGTGCCCCCCAGACGTATCCCCAAAGCAGCCGCATAGGCACACTCACTCCAACCGGAATTGGGACTGGGATCTTTGGGGGCATCCCGACAACACCACTGCCATACCCGCTGCCACTGCCCAGAACAGAGGGCAACCAGAAAAACTAACAACCGACAGGGCAACCAGGTAAGAACATCCTCAGTTTTGGCCGCAAACCAACCCCAATGAGTATAGGGCGGCTCGCAGTAGCCAATCATGGAATCCAGTGTACTGGCGGCTTTATAGGCCATGACAAAGGGGAGAGGTGTGAGCTGAGGCATCATAAGGGTGGCGATCGCCCCGTAAAAAAGCGGCGCCATCATGCCATCGGTGGCATTTTCACTCACGGTTTCCAGAACCGCCCGTAGAATCTCGGGCGCCTCTAGCTGGGCAGTCTCACGTCCCACATATTTAGCCAAGGACTGGCGTGCCCCCTCAAGATTGCCGGCAGCCAAAGGTTCAAGTACCTCCGTTGCCGCATCCCGCAAACTGCGACCGGCAAAGCCACTAGCAGTGCCCACCACCGCAATTCCCCAGCCCAAAAGGGGCGAAATTGTCATTCCCAAGGTGACCAATCCCCAGCTAATGAGGGCAGACCCCGTGATTAAACTGAGCGCAAGTACTGCTCCTCCCAACCGTTGTCCCCAGAAAGGCCAGCCTTGGCCATAGTTGAATGTGTTGCTGAGGGTTTGAATATAGGCTCCCATCCAGCGCACTGGATGCGGCCAGCCCCATGGATCGCCAAGGCCAAAGTCAAGGAGAGCAGCACCAACAAGAATGGTGTAGGCAATAAATTGGCAGGACACAGGAAAAAGCAACGGGGGCGATCGCTCATTTTAGAGCCTTAGCGCCACCCAGCTCGATCCATGATCCGCAGAGCCTCGGCATTATTGCGGCCAAAAACTGCTGCATTGACATTCTGTCCGCGGAAGTTGCCAAACTGCTGCACAATCGGATGCAAGGGTACCCCTGAGCGCACGGGATACTCAAAATTGGCCATAGCAAACATTTCCTGTGCCTTGGGACTGACGAGATACTCTAAAAAGCGGATTGCTGCTTGGCGATTGGGGGCACCGGCCACCACACCAGCACCACAGATATTCACGTGGGCACCGCGATCGCGCTGATTGGGAAAAAATAAGCCCACCTTCTCAGCAACTGCCCGATCTTCTGCTTTATCTGAGGCAATTAAGCGTGCTAAATAATAGTGATTTGCAATTGCGATACTGCCCACCCCTGCCGCACAAGCACGAATTTGCGCCGTGTCATTTCCCTCCGGCGCTCGGGCAAAGTTCTGCACCAAGCCCCGTGCCCATTCTTCCGTTTTCTTAGCGCCGTGAATGGCCAATAATGATCCTGTCAGGGATTGATTGTAGATATTGCTGGAACTGCGGGTTAGAATTTGCCGCCGCCACTTGGGATTAGCGAGATCCTCATAGGTGGAAAGTTGGTTGGGATTTACTTTGGCTTTGTCGTAAATGAGAACCCGCACTCGCCGCGAAAGGCCGAACCAATGTCCTTGAGGCTCCCGCAGATTGGCCGGCACAACGCTGTTGAGAACCCTTGACTGAATAGGCTGTAAAATTCCCGCCTCTTGGGCGCGCCACAGCCGACCTGCATCCACTGTAATTAATACATCAGCAGGAGTTCGGCTGCCTTCACTGCGAATCCGTTCAATTAGAGCATCGGCTTCCGCCTCAATAATGTTGACACGGATTCCCGTCTGCTGGGTAAAGCCGCTGTAGAGCGCTTTGTCGGTGTCGTAGTGTCGTGCCGAATAGACATTGATGACCCCCCCTGTTTGTCTCTGCTGAGCATAGCTGGATTCAGCGTCTTGATTCCAGAGGTGGTGGGCAACATAGGCTGTTGCTGCAGCCCCCATGCCCAGGAAGATACGGCGA
>NZ_JARJMS020000073.1:0-7637 GCF_029335995.1 Thermosynechococcus sp. Uc | reverse complement strand
GAGAAATTCCGGTTCAGAGGCAGCCACCGTGCGGGTTTCATTCACCACTCGCCAAGGCGGAGGGGCTCCTTGGAGTCGCAGCGCCAAGGCTTGACCCAACTGCTGAGGAACCACTTCTAGGTTGAGGGCGTTTTGATTGAGGCTGAAGCGGGTGACCCCTGCTGCCTCCCCCATGGTCAAGTCTTCAAGCGCCCAAGTGGGATTGATCTGAACGGGCGTTATACCGCCAATTTCTAGAACTGGAATTTGGCGGATTCCCTGTTGGGCAAGGTGGCTGACCATGCGTTGCAGGTCTTGGCTGCGGAAACTGGGGTCAAAACTGCCCTGAAGGCGGATGGTTGTTCGGTCGGGCGATCGCCCACTGAGGGTCGTTACAAACGAATGGTTGGGACCCCAATAGGTAAGGGCGGCTGCGACAGTGGTGAGCTTCACATTCGAGGCCACCAAAAAGAGCTTTTCCCCCTGATGGTTATAGAGCACTTCGCCACTAGTTAAATCCCGAATGACAATGCCCCACTGCCCCCGTTGCCATTGAGGATTGTGTATTTCCTGTTCAATGGTTCGTGTCAAATCTTGGCGACAGAGGCCAAAGGCAGCGGGTGAAACTAGAAGAAGCAGGGCACTAGCAGGGGATAGAAGCCATTGAAGTTGCGCCATAGGGCACTAAGTCCTTGACATAGACGCGATCGCAGCGCTGGGTTTCCACACCTGTGGCCGGTTGATAGCCCGACTTTTCGTACAAATGCACTGCTGCGGTCATGATCGAGGCGGTTTCAATCCAGATTTTGCGGTAGCCTGCCGCCTCAATGGCTGCTTCAAGATGGTGCAAGAGGAATGTGCCTAAGCCTTGACCCCGCACGCGTGGATGGAGATACATTTTGCGAATTTCCACTGCCGCTTCACCTCGTTGAATGGGGTAGAAGGCGATGGTGCCCACCACCTCAGTGGCTTGTTCCACCACCCAAAATTGTCCGCCCCGACGATGGTAGTAGTCCTCAACATGCACTACATCGGCATCGGCACCTTCGGGTTGCCAAGCAAGGCCAAACTCATTGAGGACATTGGCAATGAGGTGCATCACCGCCGCGCGATCGCGATCGCACCAATGGCGCACCCAACAATCCCCATAGTGAAGAAAAAATGCACTCAAGGACGGCTGCCTCCAGCAGGATATTGCCCTTTTCACTGGGGTAGAACACGCTCACAACCATCAAAAAATTGGCTGCTGAACCTGTCCCCTTAGTGCCCCCTATCTTTCAAAAAAGGACTGTACTGCCACTCTAACGATTCAGCGGGAGGCTCGCAAGAGCATCTTGCCACTCTACGGCCACCACTCTTCTAACCGCCAACCTAGTATAGGAAAAGATGCTGGACGAATGGACGATGCAAGACTTTGCCGTTGTCATTATCGGCGGTGGCCTAGCAGGCGGTCGTGCTGCTTAGCGGATCAGGATACCATTGTCATTCTTGCCCAAGAAGCCCCCGATGTCGTGATTGACTATTTGCCAGTGACCATCACCCTGTTTCTACCCTGAGAGCGCAAAGATTAAATCCATGCGACGGTTACCTGCGACCCCTGCCCTGAAGCGTTTTATTATTGGCATCACCCTTTTTATCCTGCTCACGTTAGTGGCGGTGATGGGCTACACCAGCTTTGGCTGGAACTGGCTCGATGCCCTTTATATGTACGTCATCACCGTCTTTGGCATTGGCTACAGTGAAGTGCGTCCGCTGCTGACCCCAGCCCAACGTTTCTTTAACATGATGATTATTGTGGCTGGCAGTGCGGCAACGGTTTATACCATCGGTGCGGTGGTGCAACTGTTTACGGAAGGTGAAATCAAACGCCTATTAGATCTTCAACGAGCAAGCCGCGACATCAACAAACTGAACCGCCATGTCATTGTCTGTGGCTTTGGCCGCATTGGTCAGGTGATGGCTCAAGAGTTAGCTGCCACCAAGACTCCCTTTGTCATTTTGGATGTTGATGAACAGCGCATTGATCTGGCAATGCAGTTGGGCTATCTCGCCTATTGGGGAAGTGCAGCCGAGGAGGAAACCCTGCGAGTCGTGGGCATTGATCGGGCGATCGCCCTTGCTACAGTGTTGCCCAATGACACAACGAATGTTTTTATTACGCTGACAGCACGATCCATGAACCCCAATCTTTTGATCGTAGCGCGGGCCAATCTAGCCAGCACAGAATCAAAGCTACGCATGGCAGGGGCGGATCACATCGTCTTACCGACAAAAATTGGTGCCAGCCAAATGACCAATCTCATTCGACGGCCACGCATTGATTTCCTCGAACAAACGGGCGATCGCGAGACCCTCAACGAACTCTTAAGCCATATTGATGCGCGACTAGAGGAAATGGAAATTACCCCCAGTTACCCCTATGTAGGTACACGCTTGGCGGGACTGGAAGTGCGTGGCCAAGGGGCATTTATTATCATTGGTTTACGCAAGAGCGATGGTCAATTATTTTCGACCCGCGACAATCCCCTTGTGGACGTGGGGGATACATTGATCTTGTTGGGGCATGTCCAAGATGCCCCCAAGCTAATTCGCAAATACACCCTCCGCTCCCGCCCCTTTCGATGACCCCTCCCTCTCATCTTGCCCATTTCAAAGATCACGTCATTATTTGCGGTTATGGTTCCCTAGGGCGGACTCTAGCCATGAACCTGGCCGCTGCTCAAATTCCCTTTGTTGTAATTGACAACCAACGGCAGCGACTACGGCTGGCTCAGCAGTCAGGGCATCCTTTCTATCGCGGCGACGATCTTATGGATGAAAATGAGCTGTTAGCTGTAGGCGTAGATCGTGCCCGCACACTCGTTGCTGTCTTACCTGATGATGCCAGCAATGTCTTTATCACCCTCATTGCTCGCCGCCTCAATCCCAATCTGCAAATCTTGGCCTATGGTGAGTTACCAGCCACGGAGTCCAAACTGCGCTTTGCTGGCGCTGATCATGTGGTCTTGCCCTCCAGCATTAGTGCCCAACGGATTGTCCAGTTAATTACTCGCCCGACAGTTCTGGATTTTCTGGAGGAGAAAGAGGAGCGCAGTCATCTGATTGAGCTATTGAGCCAGTTGGATCTCCAGATTGAGGAGTTTACCCTCCCCCTGGAATCCCCGCTGTTGGGTCTGGCGATCGCTGAAGTGGAAGCAAAAGGTCGAGGCCGGTTCATTATTGTGGCTGTGCGCCGTTGCAACGGCAGCTTGGTCACTCATCCCCCCTTGAGTCTGCCTTTGCAAGCAAAGGACACGGTCATTGCCCTAGGTCAAGCTGCTGAAATTCAAACCTTTTTCCGCCAACATGCCCCTCGCTATCGCCGCTTTAGAATTTAGCCTTTCAGCCCAGCACCAGTTTGCGAGGGAATAATATACCTCTGTAAAAAAATAAAGACAGTGAACACGGGCACAATTGAAATGACAGAGCCTGCTGCAATCAGTCGCCAATCCAAGGAAAACGTTCCCGCCAGAGTCACCACGCCAATGGGGAGGGTATAAAGCTCTGGCTGATCCAAAACCAGTAATGGCCAGAGAAAATCACTCCAAGCGCCAATAAACACAAAAATGCCAAGGGTCACCAAGGCAGGGCGAATGGCAGGCAGCATCACAAACCACCACAACCCCAGTGCGGAGCAGCCATCGAGGCGAGCTGCCTCCTCCAGTTCCTTGGGCACCGCCATAAAAGCCTGTCGCAACAGAAAGATACCAAAGGCGGAAGCCAAACTCGGCAGAATCATTCCCAGATAAGTATTCCGCAGACCCAGTTGCACCGCCAGAATGAACAGGGGAATCATAATGATTTGAAAGGGAATCATGATCGTGGCCAAAATGGCCGTAAAGATCACCTCACGCCCACGAAAGGAAAGCCGCGCCAAGGGATAGGCGGCCAAGGCAGACGTCAGTAGATTGCATGCCACTGTCAGAATCGCCACTAGCGTACTGTTGAACAGGTACTGGCCAAAGGGATGCGTTTGCCAGACAGTTACAAAATTTGCCAGAGTTGGTTCGGCAGGCAGCCAGCGGGGCGGAAAGGCAAAAATATCCTCATTGGCAGATTTGAAGGCGGTACTGGTGAGCCACACCAAAGGGAGTAGCATGACGATTGCGATCGCCACCAACAGTAGGTAGGTCAAGCCTTGCCGCAGGTTCATCGCCGCGTCCAGAGATTCGTAAACATCATTAACAGTCCACCAATCACAATGGCGATCGCCAAGCCACCAGCTATCCAATCTAGGGTTGTTGTTTCCATTTGAAATTTCCTAAGGGTACTGTTAGACACTGCGCAGGGCAACAATCGGATCTAAGCGCGCCGCCCGCTGAGCGGGAACCACCCCAAAAAAGAGGCCAATACTGCCAGAAACGCCCACAGCCACAGCCACAGCAAGGGGAGCCACTCCAGCCTCTAAAGGAGTCAGCATCGCCACTAGTATGACACCGCCCACGCCGACGCCTGTACCAATTAGGCCACCAAAGGCAGAGAGGATCATCGCCTCAATCATAAACTGTGCCAGTATATCGCGCTGGGTGGCACCGATGGCTTTGCGCAAGCCAATTTCTTGAGTCCGCTCTGTAACGGACACCAGCATGATGTTCATAATGCCAATACCCCCCACCAGCAGCGAAATGCTGGCGATCGCCGCCAACATCAAGGTCAAGGCATGACTAATATTGCCAATAATTTGCAGGGCTTCCTTTTGGGTTTGAATCGTAAAATCATCCTCATCCACAATTTGGTGCCGCAGCCGCAGGAGGTTGGTAATCTGAAACTTGGCCGCATCAATGCTTTGCTCATCGCGGGCTGACACCGAGATAAAGGTTAAGGAAATCCCGTAGGGGGAACGTTGCCCAACAATGCGGGAAGACATCGTCGTAATTGGAATGTAGGCGGCCTCATCCTGATTGTTGCCAAGGAAGGCGCCCTTTTCCGCCATGACCCCAATGACTTCAAAAGAAAGATTCTTAATGCGCACCTGCTGCCCCACAGGATTTTCGTTGATAAAGAGCTTTTTCGCCAAATCCGAGCCTAAAATCACGACGCGGCGATGCCGTTCTACGTCTTCATCGGAAATAAAGCGTCCCCGCGCCACCGTAAAACTGCGCACTGAAGGAAAGGTGGGGGTTGTGCCGACAATCAAGACGGTGGTGTTGCGTCCTCGATAGGTGACTCGTTGTTGTACTTGGATTTGTGGTGCCACTTCTCTAACCGTAGGCACTTGGGTCGCGATCGCCTTGGCGTCTTCAAGGACAAGGGTTTGGGGCACATTAAAGGTGCGGTTGCGGGCTTGGGGCGTGCCTGGCACAATAAAGAGCGTATTCGGGCCTAGGGATTCAAACTGGCCGGCGGCATAGCGCTGTGCCCCTTGACCTACGCCCACCATGGCAATTACCGCCGCATTGCCAATGATAATGCCCAGCATCGTCAGCCCACTGCGCAACCGATTGGCCTTCAGGGTGGCGATCGCCATGCGCACGCTTTCAGTAATGTCCATGCTCCTGCGCCGACAACAACTGTCTTTACTCTAACTTGAGAGGCTGCTTCGCCTCAGAGTTTCAAAACAGATTTCCAGTTCACGACTGCGGTAGGGGAATACTTTTGCCGTTGTAGCGATTCATGGCCGCCTCCACCCCCGACTGAATACTCAGCTCAATGGCGTCCACAGCTAAGTCAAGTACGGCGGGTAAAATGGCAAGTTCTGCTGGTGAAAAATGTCCTAAAACGAAGGGCACAGCATTACGAGGTCCTGTCTGTTGCTGCAAGCGATCGCCAAAAGCAATGCCCACCTTGAGGCGGGGAAACTGTTGGGAATGGCAATGTTGAATAATTGACTTAATACCATTGTGTCCCCCTGTCGAGCCGCTCAAGCGCAAGCGCACTCGCCCCAAAGGCAAATCAGCATCATCATAGACGACAAGGGTTCGCTCAAGGGGTAGCTTATAGAAATTCAAGAGGGCATGCAGAGATTGCCCCGAGCTGTTCATGTAAGTTGTGGGTTTGAGGAGACGCACTTTCTGACCCTCAATTAATGCTTCCCCCACCTCCCCCAAGAAACGCCGCTGCGGGGTCAATTCAATCTGATACCGCTGGGCAAGGGCATCAAGGACACGAAAGCCAATGTTATGGCGCGTTGTCGCGTACTCTATGCCTGGGTTGCCAAGGCCAACAATCACACAAGGCTGGAGTACCATGCCACCTAGGCGGAAGGTTCCCGAGGCGATTCAGCCTCTGCCTTGGCCTGCTGTTCCTGCTCTAGGGCGGCGGTCTGACGTTTTATCTCATCTTGGAATTCGCGGGAGGCTTCCTCAAAGGCACGCTTAGTTTTGCCAAGGCTGCGGCCAATTTCTGGCAGCTTTTTCGGGCCAAAGATTAACAGTGCCACCACCAGAATGACGATGAGTTCCGGCAGACCGATCCCAAAAACGTTCATGGATTATCCCAAGGCTTCCCAACTCACATTAACACCATCGAGGATGAGTGTCGAGTTATAGATTTGTAGGATGATCAGTAAAAAGATTAAAAACAGCCCCATAAAGACTGCCATTAGGGGAGTGGTGCCCCAGCCGGGGGCGACTTTACCGTATTCAGAGTTCAAGGGGCGCAGAATATCCCCAAGCCAAGTCCGTCGTGCCATAAATCCCTTTTTTTGAACGAAATGAACAGCATTTTAATGTTTCGTAATATTATAAAAGCATATCTTGCTCCCGTTTAGTACACTTCTATGGAACCTGCAACAGTTCTTAGCATTGCTCTTGCTGCCGTCTGCATTGGCGTTACTGGCTACTCCATCTACCTTTCCTTTGGCCCCCCCTCCAAGGAGCTAGCAGATCCCTTCGACGACCACGAAGATTAAAACGACAGCCCCTCAACGGGCACGCCCAAAAAGCTGGCAATCTTTGCTCCCTGCGTCTCTAGTTCTGCTAAGGGCAGGGGAGTACCCACACGGGTAAGGGGGATTTCACCTCGGCCTTTAATCTTGAGGTAGAGGGCACGCTTGGGGTTGAGTCCCTCTTTAATGACAATCTTTATCGCTTGCACATCGCTGATGGGGCAGCTTACCTCAATTTGGCGATTCTTGCCGGGGAAGCCCCAGCGGAAAATACGCACAAAGCCCGTTTCTTTGTTGAACTCATTGAAGCCCCCGCCAATATCCCAAGCGATCGCCAGCCATAAATATGTCGCCAATAACAGCGCCGCCACTCCATAAAAGCCAATCGCAATTCCTTGGGGAATAAAGACCAAATCAATCGGGTTGCCAATGGGCAGTAGGTTGCGGTGCAAATAGCTGGAAAGGCCGGCCAGAAAAAAGCCAAGACCCCCAATGGAGACCGCTGTTGCCCAAAAGTAGTTACTGGGGCGACGGGAACCCAATACCGTGTAGCGCAGAACCGACTCTTGACGCGGGGATGGCTCAGTTACAGGGGAGTTCGTCATAGTTTGCGTTGCCAAAGTTCAAGTGCTTTACATTGTATAGAGAAATTGCTCCCCTGCCTAAAAATGCGTCCCACAATGGAGTTGCTAAGAGTTAGGCTGGAACTACAGCTGGCGAGTTAATCCTACCCCTGAGGTAGGGAAGTCCGAAAAAGCGTTTTTCTTGCAATCCATACAATATAAGTAGTCAA
>NZ_JARJMS020000041.1:0-71380 GCF_029335995.1 Thermosynechococcus sp. Uc | reverse complement strand
CTCTATGGGGGGCGCCGTTGGGGCGGCAAGGTTTGGCTGCGACTGCCTGCAAGTCAAAGTTTTGCGATCGCCACTGTGGTTGCCCTCTTGGCAATGGGCTATGTGTGGCTGCGCACGCCCCAGCCAGGGGTGAATGATATTAGTCGTTTAGTGCCGCGTCTTGAGGCTCTGAATCTACCGCCAACAGTGCTTGTCGAGGGTTGGGTTGAAACCACACCACTCCCTAATCGCGTCGGGCGACAACGTTTTTTCCTAGGGGTGGAGCGCTACCAAAATCTCAGTGAGGTACCCGCCCAAAGTGGGGTTCTGCAGGGGAGAGCCAGTGGTCGCCTTTACGTGACGCTTCCAGCAGAGCAAGGGGCAAAGCTATATCCCAGCCAGCGGATTCAGATCTCAGGGCGGCTCTATCTTCCCCGTGCTGGGGGCAATGAATTTTTTCGTGCCTTTAACTTTCGGCGACAGCTTCAGTTACAGCAGACCTTTGCCGGCTTAGCCGGCAATAGGGTCACCCTTTTGGATCAAGGATCACGGTGGGGGCTGTGGGCACTGCGGCAGCGAATTGTCCAAGTCCATGCCCAAGGATTGGGCGATCGCTATGGGGCTGTGGTCTCGGCAATGGTACTGGGCAGCCGTGCGGTGGCCATTCCCTTTGAGGTGCGCGATAGCTTTCGGCGAGTGGGGCTCTCCCATGCGCTGGCGGCCTCAGGGTTTCATACGGCTATTTTGTTAGCGGTTGTCTTGGCGCTGACCCGCCCCTTGCCGCAGCAGTGGTGCTATGGGTTGGGGGCTGGGGTCTTGGTGCTCTTTGCCTGCTTGAGTGGATTTGCTCCCTCAGCAATTCGAGCTGTGCTCATGGGTTTGGCGGGGTTAGTGGCTCTAGGGAATGGCCAAAGGGGGCAACCTCTTCTGATCCTGCTGGCGATCGCCACTGCCATGCTGATTTACAACCCTCTATGGATTGAGGACATTGGCTTTCAGTTGAGCTTCTTGGCCACACTGGGCTTAATTGTCAGTGCCCAACCCATCAGCGATCGCCTCGATTGGTTGCCAACGCCTTTCCGTAATCTAATTGCCGTGCCCCTCGCCGCCACCCTCTGGGTTCTCCCCTTTTCCCTTTCTATCTTTGGCGTTTTTCCTGTGTATGGTCTGCCGGCCAATGTCATTGCCAATCTGCCCCTTGTCCTCTTAACGGTTGGCGGCTTTATCAGTGCAATGATTGGCCTCCTCATTCCTCCTGTGGGTTCCGTCCTTGCCTGGCTCCTCTACTACCCCACGGCCTTTCTCCTGTGGCTCATCCAAGCTATTGGCCAGTTGCCGGGAGCAACAATTACCCTTGGCAGCCTGAGCTGGCTCCAAGTCGTAGTCCTCTATGGCCTGATTATTCTTGTGTGGCTCAGTCCTCGGTGGCGGCGACACTGGTTTTTGCTGTTTACCCTTGGCATCACCCTTGTTCTAGTGCCCTTTGTTTTGCGCCAAAACACCCTCTTGCAAGCCACTGTTCTCGCCAATACACAGGTTCCGACACTTGTAATTCAGCAGCCAGCAGGAACAGTAGTGATCAATGGGGGCGATGCCCAAGGGCTAACGGCTTTCTTGGCCCAAGAGGGTATTAACCGTATTGATTGGGCAGTGGCCAGCGATCGCCAGTACCGTCAACAGCAGGGCTGGCGCGACATCCATCGCATCGCCCCGATTCGCCAATTTACAGATGTGCCAACGGCCAAAAGTGATCCTGCCTATCGGGAAATGTTGGCCACCCTCAAGGTGCCCTATGAAACATTGCCTCTGCGGCAACCCGTTCAACTGGGTCAAGTAAAAATCACTGTCTTGCGCTCAGATCCTGCAATCTTAGCGTTGCAGATGGGGAGTAGTCGCTGGCTTTTTGTTCATGATCCTAGTCGCGATGCTGCGCAAACCGATTGGCTGGCCGTGACACCCGTAGAGCCGCCGCAGGTTCTCTGGTGGTGGGGCAGAACATTAACTCCCCGCCTATTTGAGATTGTCAAGCCGCGTAGTGTCATTCTTAGTCGCAACACCGTTGATCCGGCGATCGCCGACTATCTAAAGCAGAAACAAATTCCCTATTTTGTGGTTGGAGAAACAGGAGAAGTGCGCTGGCAAGCCGATGGCTCCCTAACGGCAAATGCCCCCAAAAACGATGGCTTGATTTAACTCTCACTGTGTTGCAGGCGTAAAGGTGCGGTTGCCAATGTTTCTTGGAGCACCTGCTAGATGCGCTATCGAATTTTTCCTCGATTGGGGTTTGCCCATCAGGAAGACCGCCGTTGCCGGCAACTGCCGCCGTGTCTCAGTCAAGACCTCTGCTAGAGCCGTTGCATCCACCTGAAACCATCGACTCAGGAACTGCCCATATTGCCCTAGGCTTGGCTTTCTCCACGCTGGTCGTCGCCATAGCTAGGGGATTCGCGGTAGATTGCATCCAGTTGGGCTCGGGCATCCTCCACACTCAGGGAGCGCATCACCAACAGGGGTTCATCAATGATGTGACCCTCGCTATCTAAGAGTTCTGGATGGGTCACCCGTTGCGGTGAAAATTGCCGTTGCGATTCTATACCGAGAGTCAACAAACTACGAATTAGATTGGCCATGGCCAGTAGTGCCAAGACCGTAAAGGCAACAATATAAATCAACTGCAACATGAAGAGAGCACCTCCGAGCCAAGCGCCGAGAATGGTTTAAGCGTCACAAGATTTCGATAAGCGATAGTGGTGGGCAACCTGCCAGCACTCCATCAACAGCGTATGCCACTGCATTAACACCTGGGTATCAAC
Source organism: Thermosynechococcus sp. Uc (assembly GCF_029335995.1). Taxonomy (NCBI): domain Bacteria; kingdom Bacillati; phylum Cyanobacteriota; class Cyanophyceae; order Acaryochloridales; family Thermosynechococcaceae; genus Thermosynechococcus; species Thermosynechococcus sp. Uc. Next base: position 68,588 of record NZ_JARJMS020000041.1, on the reverse strand, counting down.
CCCCACTTGGCCGTCCGTTGCCCGAAAGAGGCTTTGGGTAGCAATCACATCATTGAGGGCAGTCTTTACTCGTTCAAGGAGTGCCTGCTGTTCTGCTACCCCTAAAAAGGGAATCACTTCTGTCTCCAGTAGCGAGCGCGATCGCGTGAACCAGTACTGAAAGTCTTCAAGTAGTGGCTCCAGCAAAACCTTAAGCAGTTGAGGTTCGGGTAAATTTGAGTGCAGCATAGGGATGGATAAGGACGACCTACTTCTATCTTAAATCTTAAACTCGTTTACATATCGTTACATTGTTCATTTTTGACCGCTCTTGCCTCGGCGCGATCGTTTGGAAGGAATCAAAGAGACGGTGTACCCTAAAAAAAGACTCAAAAATACCGATTTGACCCTCATTAGCAGTGTGTATAGGTATGGACATCCACGACTTTTTTGCCCAAAGTGCTGGCCGCTGGTTTTCTCAACGAACCAGTCATCACTTGGCCTTTAAGCAAACTGAGTCAGGCAAGTCTCAGTTAACCATTGAATTACTGTCTGTGGATGATCCTGCGGTAATTGCCCTGTGTCAGCAATACGACATCGATCCGACTTGGGCAGTGTGCGGCGCACGGGTCAGTTGGGACGGGACAATGGAATGGGACAGCGAGAAGCACGAAGGCTCAACGGTACTGGTACCCATCATGGATCAGGGGTCGCGCATGGAGGGCAAGCTCCTGCGAGAAATGGGCTATGCCGAAAAAGCGCCGGTTGCCGGTCGCTTCAGTATGGGCAGTGATGGTGCCCTAACATTAATTACCGAATACGAAACGATGTATTCCGAGGAACGTCTCTGGTTTGCCAGTCCTAATCTACGCCTGCGCACCAGTATTCTTAAGCGTTTTGGCGGCTTTAGTATGGCCTCCTTTTGCTCAGAAATTCGTCTGGGGGTGACACAATCCACCAACGCCTGATGGTCTTTCTCCACGTTGCTATTAACGTCTCAGATCTGGAGCGGGCTGCTGCCTTCTATGAGGGGTTGCTGGGTCTTACCCCCGTCGATCGCCCCCTGAAGTTTCCCGGCCGTTGGTATCAAATCGGTACCGTGCAAATTCATTTGATCCAAGCGGAAAAGGTAGTGCCTCCCCATCCAGATGAGCGCTGGGGACGCAACCCCCACTTTGCCCTTGGTGTGAGTGATTTGGCAGTTTTTGAACAGCGTCTAACTGCTGCCAAAATTCCCTTGCAACGCAGTGCCTCAGGACGGGCAGCGATTTTTGTAGCAGATCCCGATGGCAATCTAATTGAACTCAGTCAACTGTTTTAGAGTATCAGCTCAGCAAGGCCTAAAAACTGAATGCCCGTTGGCTCAATGGCAAAACGATAGGGTAAAATTTCCACCCCTTGGCTATAAGCAGCACGTAGTAGTTGTCCATAGGTAGGATCGGCACTGTCCCCCGGTGCAAAGCAATCGCAATCGCCGCGATTAATAAAATAGAGCATACACACCCGTGCCTGTGGCTCAGTTTGCCGTAGCCATTGCAGTTCCCGCAGATGCTTTTGGCCTCGGGGGGTTACTGTATCGGGAAACAGGGCTAAGCCCCCTTGCGCCCAAGTGGTATTTTTTACCTCAACATAGGCACAGGGTCGCTGGGGATGATCCGTCAGGTAAAAGTCGATGCGGCTGCGTTCTTGACCATAGGCCACCTCTCGCTGCTGGGTTTCGTAGCCCGCCAGTTCCGGTAGAATTCCTGCTGCCAAAGCTGAGGCAATCACCCGATTGGGCAAATTTGTATTTACCCCTACCCAAGTGCCATCGACAAAAATCATTTCCCATGTATAGGCCAGCTTGCGTTTAGGGTCAGCATGATAGGAGACTTGGACAGGAGCACCCACTTTGCAAATCCCTGTCATTGGACCAGTATTCGGACAGTGAGCCGTAATGCGATCGCCAGAGGTCAACTCAATCTCGGCAAAAAATCGCTGATAGCGACGACAGAGAATCCCCTCTTGGAGGGGTGGATAGTGCCAACACAAAGTGGAAGTCACAGGCAACAAGTGGAAAGCGCAGGTTTTTATTCTATCCCTAGTAGTAAAATGCCAGCCTCCCTTGCTCCTGTGGAAGCCGGCATTCTACGGAATATTAAAGGAGATTTAAGGTTAAGGTCTGTATAGGCTGACCTCAATTGAACACCTCTATGATGGCGTCACTTTTTAGAAAGGATGACTTTCCTAATCTTTTCTTTATATTTATGTGACAGCAGCCTAATATTTTGTTACATGTCTTAGACTTTCGCAGTATTGTCCTGAAAACTCCCCTGTCGTCGTCACAAGAAACGCCCCTAAATCCCGTAACATTAAGATGTATGTCGCAAATCTTAAAAATTTCTGAGGTATGACCGCCGAAACCCCTGATGTTGCCCCTTTGGATCGGTTTGAGTGCCGTGCCTGCGGCTACATCTATGAACCCGCAAAGGGCGACGAAAATCGTTCGATTCCCCCCGGCACTGCCTTTGCCGATCTCCCCCTAAACTGGCGGTGTCCAGTGTGCAGTGCCCCCAAAAAGCAATTTAGTAACATTGGACCTGTAGGCGCTCCCTCAGGTTTCAAGGAAAATCTCAACTATGGCTTCGGTGTGAATCGCCTCACGCCGGGTCAGAAAAATATCCTCATTTTTGGTGGTCTTGCCCTTGCCGTTCTTTTTCTACTGAGTTTCTATAATGTTCGCTAAACAAATTGACATTTATTGGCAAAAAATGAAAGGATTCAAGTTCCTGTATTTGCTACTGGTGACCGTTGTCCTCTGGGTAAACCTTAGCGCTTCTGCCCTCGCCATCCCGGCTTTGGACTACAACCCCTGGGAAGCGATCCAACTGCCAACGACTTCAACGATTCTCGACATGAGCTTTATTGACCGCAATCACGGTTGGCTGGTGGGCACAAATGCCACACTAATGGAAACACACGACGGTGGTCAAACTTGGGAACCGCGCACGCTGGTTTTAGATAATCCAGACTATCGCTTCAACAGCATTAGCTTTCAAGGGAACGAGGGTTGGATTGTCGGTGAGCCGCCAATTATGCTCCACACAACAGATGGCGGCCAATCTTGGCGGCAAATTCCCCTCAATCCCAAACTCCCCGGATCACCCCGCCTGATCAAAGCTTTGGGCAATGGCACAGCGGAGATGATTACCGATGTGGGTGCCATTTACCGTACCAAAGATAGTGGCAAAAACTGGCAAGCATTAGTCCAAGAAGCGATTGGTGTTATGCGCAACCTCAACCGTTCACCTTCTGGCGAGTATGTGGCTGTCTCTTCGCGGGGGAGCTTTTACTCCACGTGGCAACCGGGACAAACCGCTTGGGAACCCCATAATCGCACTACCTCGCGCCGTGTCCACAATATGGGCTTTACCCCCGACGGTCGCCTTTGGATGATTGTCAATGGCGGTAAAATTGCCTTCTCCGATCCAGAGAATTCTGAGCATTGGGGAGAACTCTTGAGTCCCCTGCGCTTTAATAGTGTCGGCTTCCTTGATCTGGCCTATCGCACACCCAATGAAGTATGGGTAGCAGGAGGTACTGGGGTGCTTCTCTGTAGCCAAGATGGGGGGCAAACGTGGCAGCAGGATGTGGATGTGAAAAAAGTCCCCTCGAACTTTTATAAAATTCTTTTCTTTGACTCCGATCAAGGCTTTATTCTGGGTCAAAAGGGAATCTTGCTGCGGTATGTCACTAACTTGACTGCGGCTACGTGAAGTAGAGAAGAAGTTATGTGACATACTCCCGACCCTCACGCTTTACGCAGAGGGCGGGCTTCTCCAGTCTTTTGACCTTCGCGTTTTACAGTGATATTCCTACTTCATCGCCCGTGGTGGAGCGGTGGAAGCGGTACGTTGAGTAGTAAGATTCCTCTTCAGGAGAGGGCGGGGCTTCCCGCCGATGAGCTAGAATCTAACTTTTCGGGGGCGATCGCTACAACCTCCAAGCGGTGTGCCCCTTTTTCCAGTTGAATTTTCTGCCCAGCATTTAGTACGATTGCGCCATGAATTCCAGCAACACAGCATTTTCGCTCCATGAAGGGAGCAACTTCCTGCGTAATATCTGGTACTACGGTCTGCCAGCCGCTGACCTCAAGCCGGGTCAGTGTCAAGCCAAAGTACTCCTAGGAGAACCCATCCTATTTTGTCGTACCACTTCGGGTAAACCCTTTGCTCTGCGCAATCTTTGTCCCCACCGGGGTATTCCCCTGCACTATGGTCGCTTCGATGGGGAGGAGGTGGAGTGCCCCTACCATGGCTGGCGCTTTAATGCCCACGGCCACTGTACACTGATTCCCTCCCTCACGAGTGATAGTGATGTCGATCTCAAGCACTTTGGTGTGTTGAACTATCCGGTGCAGGAGGTGCAGGGCAATCTCTGGATTTTTTTTCCGGCCAATGAACGCAATGTCAGCGACCCCACCTTGGAGGTACCCTTAGTGCCCGGATTTAGTGCCGAGACCCAACCCCAAGCGGTGCAAAAATTCATTTTTCCGGGACATCTTGACCAAGTATTTATCAACTTTATGGATCCCTCCCATGCGCCCTTTGTCCATCGGGCGTGGTGGTGGCGCAAACGGGGCAAACTCTTTGAGAAGGCAAAAACGTTTGACCCGTCGCCCTATGGCTTTACAATGCGTCGCCATCCCCTGCTGCGCAAATCTTGGGCGCACCATCTTTTAGGCGGTCACCCTGAGGTGGAAATTATCTATCGGCTACCGGGGATTCGCATCGAAACGAATTATAGCGATCGCCACACCTTTTGTTTTCTGATTACCCTCACCCCCATCAATGACCAGGAAACGGAACTCACGGCCACCTACTACTGGACATTTCCATGGCTTGCCCCCCTCAAGCCATTGCTGGCTCCCTTGGCACGGGAATTTCTTAACCAAGATTTGCGTATTGTTGCCAAGCAAAGTGAAGGCCTGAAGTATAACCCACCGTTGACCCTGATTAAGGAAGCAGATTACCAAGCCAAGTGGTATTACCAGATCAAGCGGGAGTACGAAAAAGCTACCCAAGAGGGACGCGAATTTGTTAACCCCCTCAAAACCCAAATCCTGCGCTGGCGCTAAAGGCAGCGACCCCTCTGGTAGGATGAGAGGATTAGATCGTTACACCGTCTGCACCTATGCTTTTAGATCTATCGGGAAAACGCGCCCTTGTTACAGGCATTGCCAATAACCGCTCCATTGCTTGGGGGATTGCTCAACAGCTCCATGCAGCAGGTGCCGAACTAGCAGTGACTTACCTTCCCGATGAGCGGGGAAAGCTCAAGCAAAAGGTCGAGGAACTCACCGCACCCCTTGCCCCCAAGCTACTCCTGCCTTTAGATGTGCAGCAACCCCAACAAATTGCCGAAACCTTTGCAGCAATTCAATCCACTTGGGGTGGCCTAGAGATTTTGATTCACTGTTTGGCCTTTGCTCAAAAAGAAGATTTGAGTGGTGACTTTTCAGCCGTCTCCCTAGAGGGCTTTAATCTTGCCCTCGATATTAGTGCCTACTCCCTGATTTCCCTCAGCCGTGCGGCAAAACCCCTGATGACCAACGGCGGTTCAATCATTACCCTTACCTATTTGGGGGGGGTGCGGGTGGTGCCAAACTACAATGTCATGGGCGTTGCCAAGGCAGCTTTAGAAATGAATGTGCGCTATCTAGCGGCGGAACTGGGACCTCAGCGTATCCGCGTCAATGGTATTTCCGCTGGCCCAATTCGTACCTTGGCCTCCTCAGCAGTGGGGGGCATTCTCGACATGATTCACCATGTGGAAGCCACAGCACCACTGCGGCGCACGGTAACCCAAACAGAAGTGGGTAACACAGCAGCTTTTCTTGCCAGTGATCTAGCCAGTGGCATCACTGGTCAAATTCTTTACGTGGATTCGGGCTACTGCATCATGGGCATGTGAAAGGTATGCGCTAGAGTAGAGTCAACGAGTTATTGACGAGGCAAAGCATGGGTTTACTTGATCGTGTGGGCATGGTGATTCGCTCTAACCTCAATGCCCTGGTAAGTTCTGCGGAAGATCCAGAAAAAATTCTCGAGCAAACGATTATTGACATGAATGCCGACTTGGTCAAGTTACGCCAAGCGGTTGCTCAGGCCATTGCCGCCCAAAAACGACTCGAACAACAGTACGCGCAAAATCTTAAAGATGCTCAGCAATGGGAAGAACGGGCACGGCTTGCCCTCAGCAGAGGAGATGAAGCCCTTGCCCTAGAAGCTCTCAACCGCAAGAAAACGGCAACGGACACCGCTGCTGCCCTCAAGGCTCAAGTGGATCAAATGGCGGTACAGGTGAAAACCCTCAAAGACAACTTAACGGCGCTGGAAAGCAAAATTTCTGAGGCGAAAACGAAGAAGGAGATGCTCAAGGCACGCGTCCGGGCAGCCAAGGCCTCTGAGCAGATTCATCAGGCCGTCAGCAGGGTGAGCACCTCTAATGCAATGGCAGCATTTGAGCGCATGGAAGATAAAGTCCTACAAATGGAGGCTCGCTCCCAAGCAATTGCGGAATTGAGTGGCGATACCTTAGAAAGTAAATTCCAGTCTCTCCAAAGCAGTGCCAACAAACAGGATGCGGAATTTGAACTGCTGGAAATGAAGCGGCAGATGGGCTTACTACCGGATTCCCCCTCTGCTGGTACGTTACCCCAGAGTGCCAGTGGCAGTAGTCAGTTAAATATCAATATCAGTGTCTCAACTCCAGAGGTGCAGGATGCGCCCCGTCCCAGCTCATCATCTCCCGCTAAATCCTTTGACGACGATATAACAGAACTGCGCCGCCTCTTGGAGAGTTAACCTAAGTGGGTCGCCTGGGATTCGAACCCAAGACCAATCGGTTAAAAGCCGAGTGCTCTACCGCTGAGCTAGCGACCCGCACTGTTTTGCAGCTTTTTTAGTATAGAGAAAACCTCCTTGAAAGACAAGGGGTTAGGGAGCAAACCAGTGGGGAAATTGGCAAAACTGTTCTAGGTTGAGGAGATGAATACGCGGATGTGCCTCGGCTTGGGCGCGATCGCCAACGGTGACATACCCCCAAGTAGCTAAAAAGAGTTCTGTTGCCTCTAATTCTGGGGTAGCTGCAACTTGTAAAAGCGCCCCAAGGCGATCTTCAACAAACCACAGAGGAGCACCGTAGGTTGACTGGAGGGCTTTAAGGATGTCGGCCTTAGGCTGCTGTTGCTCCTTGCCATAGATGGCCGCCGCAGGAAAGGAAATGCCCACTTGCGCCAGTAAATAGGTCACAAAGCGTTGCTCTTTGGTGGTGACAATGGCCAAGGGCTGCCCCTGAGCTTGCCAGCGCTGGAGAGCGGCCACAACACCCCTATAAAAATCATGGAGTGCTAGCCAGCTTTGCCAGTCTGTTTGAATCCAGCGATCGCGCAGGCTATCCACCCGTTCTCCTAAATCGGTAGCAGTCAGATGGTAGGCAGCAAGCAGGCGATCGCGCACCTTTGGCCAGTCTGCGAGAATCTCTTGAGCAGGGGTGCCTTCAAGGATTGCCCGCAATAGGAGCGGCATCTCCCAACCCACTGTAATCACAGGCCGAAGTTGACAAAATTCGCGCTCTAGCCTCTCTAGGGAAAGGGTCAAGGGCTGGTCAGACCACACCTGCTGATACACCCGCCAACTGGTTTGAAAATATTCCCGCAGGCCGTTGCAGAGCACGCCATCAAAGTCTAGAGCCAGTAAAGAGGGAGGAGTTTGGGTCATTAATTTTTTAGCTTCAACTGGGGCGGGAGGATTCGAACCCCCGAATGGCGGGACCAAAACCCGCTGCCTTACCGCTTGGCGACACCCCATTACATCGCTTTGTTAGCATAGCAAGTCTGGCGACTTTTGTTCAAGGGATAAGCTGATTTTTTTTCGTGCCTAAATGCTGTAGTACAGGGGAAACGATTTTGCTTCCCGTGGCTTAATAAAAACCTGCTGTTGGGGTTCAAGGCGAAGCTCATCAAATCGTTCCCGCGATAAGTGGGCCATCAATTCTTGCCCATCGTCTAGGCGCAGTTCCACTTGAATTTCCCAGCCAAGGTGAATGATGCGGTGAATGCGGGCTGAGACCGTACTGCCATTGGGACTAGTCTCAATAATGATGTCGTGGGGGCGCAGAAAGATATCGCAGTGGGGGGGAGTGCCTTCCGTTTCTTGAAAGACGCGGGAGCGCAGGACATTTACAGGACCAATGAAGCTCATGACAAAGGGACTGGCGGGATGGTCGTAAATTTCCGCAGGCGTGCCCACCTGCTCCACCTGACCTTTGTTCATGACCACAATTTGATCGGCAACTTCCATGGCTTCCTCTTGATCGTGGGTCACAAATACCGTTGTGACATGGACATCGTCGTGGAGATGTCGCAGCCATGCCCGCAGTTCTTTGCGCACCTTGGCATCAAGGGCGCCAAAAGGCTCATCCAGTAACAGCACCTTCGGTTCTACGGCAAGGGCTCGGGCAAGAGCCACCCGCTGGCGCTGTCCTCCCGATAGCTGAGAGGGGTAGCGATCGCCCAAACCCGTCAACTGAACCAACTCTAACAGTTCTTCAACTCGGGCTTTAATCTTGGCACGGGGCACCTTGCGCAGCTCTAGGCCAAAGGCGATATTTTGGCGCACAGTCATGTGCTTGAAAAGGGCATAGTGCTGAAAGACAAAACCAATATTACGCTCTTGGACACTTTGATAGGTCGCGTCTTTACCCGTGAGCAGAATCCGGCCAGTGTCGGGTATTTCTAGACCCGCAATCAGCCGCAGTAGGGTTGATTTGCCAGACCCCGAAGGCCCCAACAGCGCCACCAAAGAGCCACTGGCAATGTCCAAATCCACCTGCTTGACCGCTTGAAAAGAGCCAAAGGACTTAGAAACGTTTTCAATGGTGATGCCCATAGCACTGCCAGCAATACTCTAGTTTCTCTATAAGATTACCGTAGTTTTGAGGCCTTGTGCCTTTGCCCACGTGTTAGTCAACAGCCCTCTTTCAATCATGCACTCAACAATTGATTTTCTGAGAGACTTGTCATAGCACCAAGACACTTGCTAGAATCATTAAGCACCTTTAAGCCGGGATAGCTCAGTTGGTAGAGCAGAGGACTGAAAATCCTCGTGTCGCCAGTTCAATTCTGGCTCCTGGCATTTCTTCCCCCATCCGCCTGGTCTCCCTCTTACCCAGTGCCACAGAAATTGTTGCAGCTCTTGGGTTCACTTCGTTTCTTGTGGGACGTAGTCATGAGTGCGACTATCCACCAGAAGTCAAGGCATTGCCAGTTTGTACACGAGCACGGCTAGATGTAAAGCAGTCTAGCCTGGCCATTGAACAAGCAGTCCAAAACCTTCTGCAATTGGCCTTGGGCATCTATGATCTAGAGCTGGCAACCCTCCAGCGGCTCCAGCCCACCCATATCATTACCCAAGATCAATGCGATGTCTGCGCGGTAACTCTGGGGGATGTCCAACGGGCGATCGCCGAACTCTTTGACCCACCCCCCCAGTTGATTTCACTGCAACCCCATTCCCTGGCGGATGTTTGGCAGGATATTCGGCAAGTTGCTCATGCCCTTGGGATGTCTGCTGACCCCCTCCTAAAGTCACTGCACACAAGAATTCAGGCCTGTCAAGCATGGGTGAGCGATCGCCCGCGGCGGCAGGTGGTCACCATTGAATGGATTGACCCCCTAATGACCAGTGGCAATTGGGTGCCAGAGTTAATTGCCCTAGCAGGTGGTGAACATGTGCTAGGTACAGCGGGAAAACACTCTTCCTATATTGAGTGGTCAACCCTGCTGGCAATTAATCCAGAGGTGATCATTGTCATGCCCTGCGGTTTCGACCTCGAACGCACCCGTCAAGAACTCCACCAAGCAGTGCAAACTTATCCCCAATGGCAACAATTGCGTGCCCTGCAAAGCGGTCAACTGTACATTGTGGATGGCAATGCCTACTTTAATCGCCCCGGCCCGCGCCTAGTGGATTCCCTTGAGATTCTTGTAGAAATTCTCCACCCGTCTCAGGAACCGAAGTTTCAAGGCACTGGCTGGCAGCAATATGCCCTACCCCTGGCAGAATGACCCCTCAAGCAATGAATCTGAAAAAAAGATAAAAATTGACCGTTGCAGATTTGGCTATTTCGCCTAAGATGAGGGAAACTCAACTGATCTCATTGATCCCGTGCCGTTGTCCCAAATACATCAATAGGCAAACTTCCTATGGCAATTGGTTATTTAGCACTGGTTTTGCATGCTCACCTCCCCTTTGTTCGCCATCCCGAGAGTGACTACGTCTTAGAGGAAGAGTGGCTGTTTGAGGCGATTACCGAAACCTATGTGCCCCTCATCTGGATGTTTGAGGGGCTAAAGCGGGACGGCGTGGACTTCAAAATGACCATGAGTATGACACCGCCATTGATTTCAATGCTGCGGGATCCGCTGTTGCAGGAACGCTATGATCAGCACTTGGCAAAACTAGAGGAACTGGCGGAGCTAGAAGTAGAGCGCAATACCTACAATGGCCACATCCGCTACCTTGCCGAGCACTATGCCCGAGAATTCAACCGCGTGCGGCAAACGTGGGAACACTACGATCGCGACCTTGTCAAGGCCTTTAAGCAGTTTCAAGACACCAACAATCTAGAAATCATTACCTGTGGTGCCACCCACGGCTACTTGCCCCTCATGAAAATGTACCCTCAAGCGGTGTGGGCACAACTACAGGTGGCCTGTGAACACTATGAACAAACCTTTGGTCGTCCGCCCAAGGGCATCTGGCTACCGGAATGCGCCTACTACGAAGGCCTAGAGCGAATGCTTGCCGATGCTGGTTTGCGCTATTTCATTACCGATGGCCACGGTATTCTCCATGCCCGTCCCCGCCCTCGCTTTGGCACCTATGCACCGATCTTTACCGAAACAGGAGTAGCTGCCTTTGGTCGGGATCACGAATCCTCCCAGCAGGTGTGGTCATCGGAGGTGGGCTATCCGGGGGCACCTGAATACCGCGAATTCTACAAGGACTTGGGGTGGGAAGCTGATTACGAATACATTAAGCCCTACATCATGCCCAATGGCCAACGCAAAAATACCGGGATTAAGTACCACAAAATTACTGGCCGCGGTCTTGGTTTAGGGGATAAGCAACTCTATGACCCCTACTGGGCACGGGAAAAAGCAGCCGAACACGCTGCTAACTTCATGTTTAACCGCGAAAACCAAATTCGTTATCTCTATCACTTAATGCAACGTCCACCGATTGTCGTCTCTCCCTACGATGCTGAACTCTATGGCCATTGGTGGTATGAAGGACCATGGTTTCTGGACTTTCTCTTCCGCAAGGTTTGGTTTGACCAAGACACCTTTGCCATGATCCACTTGGCAGACTATCTCCGTGCCCATCCCACACAGCAGGTGTGCCGTCCTTCCCAGTCTAGTTGGGGTTACAAGGGCTTCCATGAATACTGGCTCAACGACACCAATGCTTGGATTTATCCCCACCTTCACAAAGCCGCCGAACGGATGATTGAGCTGGCCAAGGGAGAGCCGTGGGATGAACTGAGTTGGCGTGCCCTCAACCAAGCAGCGCGGGAATTACTGCTTGCCCAATCCTCAGACTGGGCGTTTATTATGCGCACTGGAACAATGGTGCCCTATGCAGTTCGCCGCACCCGTAGCCACCTGATGCGCTTCCATAAGCTCTACGATGACATCAAGGCACAAAAAATTGATGCTGGTTGGCTGGAAAAGGTGGAAGCAATTGACAACATCTTTCCTCACATTAACTATCGGGTTTATCGCCCCTTGTAGTCAGGGCAATACTTAAAGAACGCCAAAGCCTTTGCGTTTCTTTTGTTTCTTGGGCTTTTTAGGTATCTGAGGGCGTCCCCCACGACCCATTGGGTTCATGCCTGGCATCCCCATTCCTGGAAAGCCCCCTTGACCCATCTGCTGCATCAGCGATCGCATTCGTTGGAAATCACTGACCAACTTTGTAACATCGGCAACTTGATAACCCGAACCCTTGGCAACCCGTTCACGGCGACTGGGGGAGTTAGCGAGAAGTTCAGGATTACGGCGTTCTTCACGAGTCATGGAGTTAATCATGGCTTCTGCCCGCTTGAGTTGCATTTCCCCCTGCTGGAGTTGCTCCGTTGAGATTTTGTTCATGCCGGGAATGAGCTTCATAATTCCCGCAAGGGAACCCATATTTTTAAGTAGGCGCAGTTGTTTAAGAAAGTCATCAAAGTCAAACTGGGCTTCGAGAATTTTGCGGGACATTTTTTCAGCATCGGCCAAGTCCACTTCCTCTTGGGCTTTTTCCACAAGGGTAAGGACATCCCCCATCCCTAAGATGCGAGAGGCCAAACGATCGGGATAAAAGGGTTGAAGAGCCTCGACTTTTTCGCCGACACCAATAAACTTGATGGGTTGTCCGGAAACTTGGCGGACAGAAAGAGCGGCACCGCCGCGTGTATCCCCGTCTAGCTTGGTAAGAATGGCGCCCGTAATCCCCACCTGCTCATGGAAGGCACGGGTGAGATTGGCTGCCTCTTGCCCAGTCATGGCATCCACCACTAAGAGGATTTCGTGGGGTTGTACCGCTTCCTTGATGGCGGCCAGTTCTGCCATCATCTCGGCATCAATTTGCAAGCGCCCCGCCGTGTCAATAATCACGGTATCCACACCGAGTTCTTTGGCCTTGGCCACTCCTTGGCGGGCAATTTCCACTGGGCTAACTTCTGTGCCCAGCTCGAACACGGGCACGTCAATTTGTTTACCGAGGGTGATTAACTGGTCAATGGCCGCGGGGCGATAAACATCGGTGGCCACCAAAAGGCTGCTGCGCCGTTCTTTGCGCAGGTGCAGGGCGAGCTTTGCTGTAGCCGTGGTCTTCCCCGTTCCCTGTAAACCTGCCATAAGAATAATCGTCGGTGGCGGCTCTACGTGAGCAAGGGGACTGTAGGATTCCCCCATTACCTCAACGAGGGCATCGTAAACAATTTTGATAAATTGCTGATCGGGACGAACCCCAGTAATGACCTCAGCACCGATCGCCCGCTGACGCACGTTTTCAATAAAGTCTTTGGCAACTTGGAGGTTGACATCGGCCTCCAGTAGGGCACGGCGCACTTCCCTAAGAGCTTCTTGAATATTGTTTTCCGTAATTTTGTCTTGACCGCGTAGGGTTTTCCAAGCAGATTCAAGGCGTTCAGCAAGGGCGTCAAACATGGATTACAGCTCAAGGGGCAACAATAATAATTAAATTGACCTTAATTGATTTTAGAGTATCTATCCTAGCAAACCGTCCCTGACAAAGAGTCCTTGCACCTGATTCCAGAAAACACCTGTCAGTTGTAATCCCCAGCAAAGTGAGCAACGGAAGTCAACTGTATCCGCTAGGCTTTCACGGTAAGATAAATAACTAAGGGTTAGAGGCTTTTTCTATAGGGTTCTATAAAGACTGCCTACAAAAAGCTCTGATCGGCGGGAGGTGTCCGATGCTGGTGATCCTCACCCAAAATCAGATTTTACCGTCACAGTCTGTGTGTCAATCCTGCTTGTTTGCCGACCGCCAAGGTCAACCCCGCTGGCAAGCGGGTCAGCTCCGATGTGGGGCACCCTTAGGGGGTACTGTCGAAGCGGGATGTCAACACTTTCGCTGTCAAATGGGGTTTCACTTAGTGGCGGTATCAGATTTGCCCACTCCTCTAGAGCAAGACCACTGAAGGAGATCACTACATAACGAATATCAATGCTGGAATTTGAAACTACGATCCACAAGACTTTTACGGCGAATGGTTTCTGGCCAAGGGACAGCCATGACCCTTTATTCAAGCCCTGTTACAAGGGGTGCAATTGCTCCTAGCGGGAGAACTACAACAGCGCCCAAAAACTCCTCAACAGCTGATATTTAACATTGGCGCCACATTCACCGTCTATGGTGCCACAGAAGGGACCGCGCGGGTCATGCCCTTGAAACTGGCGTGGCCGATGACAAGGTAATTTATGCCTACGTGCTGCAAATGATTCGCTATTGCCTTATAAAGCTGTCTTTTGGGAACATAAGATGCTAGCGGTAACGCACCACCTATGTTAAACAATTATTAGCTATTAACCAACACTGATCGGTGAACTTAGCCTAAACTTGCTGAGGTACTGAAGGAATTTAAGCGCATGAATGAATTTGAGACATCCCCAACCACAGAAACCACCCATACGGAAAAGCCCATTTTTGAACCAACGCCGGCACCAGCACCCCTAGCGGAACGGGAGCAAGCCATAGCCTCCAAAGCAGATGGTCTCACAGATGAACAGTGGCAACAGGCTCGCGAAAAACTCTATTGGCTCCTCACGGTCTTCCCCGATCAAGTCAGTACATTTGTGGGTGAATACAAGCAGCCCCTGCGCACGCTCTTCATTATTCTTGCCACTGTCCCCTTTGTGGCACTAGCGGTTGCCATTTTAGAAGTGGTGAATGCTATTCCCCTCTTAGAGCCAACCTGTGAACTTGTGGGTTTTGGCTATACTTGCTGGTTTCTCTATCGCTATGTCCTTTTTGAATCAGGCCGCCGCGAATTTGGCCAAAAGGTGAACGAGTATAAATCCCGTATTCTTGGCAATGAAGGCGGCAGTTCTTCCTAAGGAAATTCAAAATTCATGCGGCTGCACTACCTCCAGCATGTGCCCTTTGAGACCCCCGCGTCCATTGCGCAGTGGGCGATGCCGGTGGTTTTGATTGGCAGGGGAGTCATCTCTATGCAGACGAGCCGCTACCAGCTTGGACGGAGGCGGATGCCCTAATCGTTATGGACGACGGATCTATGGGGGTACACGATGATGCTCTCTACCCTTAGTTAGTAGCTGAGAAGGCCTTTTTACGGGAAGCGATCACCAGTAGGTTGTCCATTTTAGGGATTTGCCCTAGTGCTCAACTCTTGGCACAAGTTCTAGCAGCAGAGGTGACCCCCGCGCCCATGAAGGAAATCGGCTGGTTTCCCATTGAACTCACAGCAGCCGCCCAAGCGCATCCTTCGTTTCAGGATTGGCCATCCCAAGCAGGGATTCCTGTGGGGCGATCGCGTTATTGGTCTTCAATTTCCCCCGTCAGCCTTGGGGAGTTAATTGAGCACTGGTACCCAGTCCCCACATTCAATCAGCGATAGAAATTGAAGCCCAAGCGCCACAAACAGCCATCTTAACCCTTTATCTGGAACGTTTACTTGACCGCTGGATTGGGCAGTGATCATTACTAGTCGGCAGAATCCCCTGGTGCGCTCGATCCGCAAGCTGCACCACCGCAAATATCGCCAAGGGCACTTGCTCTTAGAGGGCACTCACCTGCTACAGGAAGCCCTAGCCGCCGGCTACCGTTTTTCAGTGGTTTGTTACACGGGGTCTTGGCAAGCGAAGCAATCCTCAGCATTTTGGCAACAGGTTCTCCACAGGAGCGATCGCACCGTTGAAGTCAGTGACGAAGTGCTTGCCGCCCTTTGTACAACAATGACCCCCGATGGCGTGATAGCTGTAGTCAACCATGTTCCTTCCTCTACATTGCCCCTAAAGGGGTTAGGCTTGTGTTTAGTTACCCTTCAGGATCCCGGTAACTTGGGAACGATTATTCGTACCGCTGCCGCAGTGGGTGTTGAGGGACTATTGCTGACTGCCGATTGTGTAGACATCACCCATCCAAAAGTGTTACGTGCCAGTGCTGGCCAGTGGTTTCGCCTACCCATGCAAACCGTTACCGATGGTTTGGCAACTCTCAAAGCCTATCAAGCCCAAGGATGGCAAATTGTGGTTACACTCCCAACCGCACCGCTGATCTATTGGCAGGCGGATTTTCGTCAACCCACCTTACTTGTCATGGGAAATGAGGGCCAAGGGCTGCCCTTGGCCTACCATGACACTACATTTACTGCGCTGCGGATTCCCCAGGAACCAAACGTTGAATCGCTGAATGTAGCGATTGCTACAGCAGTGCTCTTGTACGAAGTCTATCGTCAACGCTGGTCGGACTAAACCACAAAGAAGTTGAGAACACCCACCACCAGCACGAGGGCAATCCATAGCCCGGAGCCAAGGAAAATTAACTGCTTTGAGCGATCCCAATCTTGGGGAGAGGCGAAGGCCACTGGCACACCCACCACCATCACAAAGGACAGGATGACAAGGGCAGCAAGAGCCAGTTGAAAGAGAATCGTCATTGTTGCTAACTCCCAAATCTTATCAGCGGCAATGGTAGCGAAGCGGCTACCTCTGAAGTAGCATTATCTCGCATTTCTTGACCGTAAACTAGGCAGGGAAGCTCGTGGATATCGCACTACTGCCAGCCGTGGCTCAGCCATGACTGCGGATCAACGCACTCGCCATTGACGTAGAGTCCCCAGTGAAGATGCGGTCCTGTGGAGGCACCAGTATTGCCCACGGTGCCAATCACTTGCCCCGCCTCCACCATTTGTCCCTCTTGAACGCGAATTTGATCAAGGTGGAGGTAAATCGTCAGTACCCCTTGTCCATGATCAATACCCACGGTGTTGCCATGGATCAGAAATCCTTGGGACTCTCGCCCCACTAAAGCCACACGTCCTCGCTGAGCGGCCACTACCGGTGATCCCTTTGGCCCTGCATAGTCAACGCCTCGGTGGAAGTAGTCTTTGGCAAAAACCCCGTTGTAGTACCGCCGCACGCCGTAGGGGGTGGTCACAGAGCCACTGTTGGGGCGGCGAAAAGGCCCTTGCCAGAGTTTTTCGGGCGTCACCAGTGTCTTAAAGGCATCCACGCGATCAAATTCAACATCCGTTCCTGGGGAATCTTTGCTTGGGGGCAGCCAAATGTGTTGCACAGGAAACGAGCGATCGCCCACCCACAGCAACATATTGCGGATTTCATTGCCTGCCCGAACCACCAATGAACGGCGCCCCGCTGTCTGTAGCGGTGTTGTTGCCACAAAAGCCCGCCATTGCTGTGGGCTAATGGAGAATACCGGCAGTGCTTTGCCGGCCACCTCGATAGTCGGCTGTTCTGCAGCGTTGACCACAATGGCGAGTGTATCTCCCAAAATAGCGCGATCGGGAGTCACGGTTACCGTGAGGGGAATGGTGACCTGACTACTCGCGGGCACAACAGTGAGAGTGACGATGGCGGGTACTAGCCAAGGCAGAAGGCGATCGCTCATAGCTTGATCTAACAGTGAGACCATTAAAACAAAACTATGCTAGCGTTCCAAGAAACTCAAGAAATTCATTGGGTATTGAACAAAAAAGCCGCCAGTCAATTTGCCGACGGCTACACTATTAGTGCATTCCTTAGTTTTACTTAACGACGGCGGGGCACTTTCGCTAAGTAGTCAATATCAGCTGCGCGCAACTGTTGGGCATAGCGCGCCTTGGGTGCGATCGCCGCTGCCAAATCGCGATATTTGCGCGGGTCGCCCTCCGGAAGCCGCCGCTCTTGAAACTTGCGATCGTAGAATTTCTCCAAGGTAAACCGCCAATCGGTGGTGGTGGTGCCCACTTTGTCGCGGTATTCAAAGCCATAGCGTGGCGTTACGAGATTAAAAGGACGTCCCTCCATTCGCTTGCGCTGGTAGGGTACCGTAAAGTCACCGAAGGCATTGGTGTATTCCTCGCTGTCGAGGAGGGCATCGACAAAGCCATAGAAGCCAAGGGTGCCGATTTTAATTGACCAAGCAATTTTTTCCTCTTCATTGTAGGCACTGCGCCCCAAAAAACGCCGCAGGCAAACATCCACCAAACGGTAGTTGTTATTCACAGCTACCACTGTATTATAGAACCGCTCCGATTTCGCCAAACCACGAATAAAGTCCCGCACTGTAATCACCCGATTCACCAATTGGGACTCGAGGGTGACCTGCCGATTAAAGGCCAAGGTGGCGTGCTCGCTGAAGACCTGCCGATAGCAGGCCCAGATCACCTCGCGAATTTCCGCGTAGGAAGTCGCATCCTCAAGACGATAGATATAGGGGGTATCTTCGTTTTGATCGGCAATGCCAAAACTGGCGACGCGGTGGTTTTGAGTCGTAGGCTTGTAGGCGAGTAGAGGTAAGTCCATGGATCTCTCCCAAGTCAAAGAGTGAAACAATAGCTAGGGCAGCGGAAAGGTCGCCGTTGGGTTGATCGAAACCGGTACCGTTGGGCGATCGCGCCGCGTGGTATCGGGGATTTGCACATTGGCTGTGGACACTGGCTTGAATTGCAGCGGTGTCACCTTGACCGACCGTGCCATCTCCAAGAAATTGCGAATATCGCCCCACTTGTAGCGGCTGTTTTCTAACTTATCGCGCCAGTAGTCACCATAGCGAGGGGTAACTAAGTTGAAGGGGCGGTCTTTATAGCGACGACGCTGGTAGGGCACTGTGTTGTCGCCAAAGTTTTGCGTATATTCATCACTATCCACAAGGGTATCCACAAATTTCTGCCAACCATCGGTGGCAATGCGAATAGACCACGCCAATTCTTCCTGTTTGTTGTAGGGAGCACGCCCAAGGAGCCGCTTCAGGGCAATTTCCACTAGGCGATAGTTGGAGTTGGTCTCCACCACCAAGCGGCGGAATGTCTCTGATTTGGCTAGGCCGCGAATAAAATCCCGCACCGAAATGGCACGATTGGTCAGTTGCGATTCCAAATGGGGCTGGCGGGTACTTTTGAGGACAACATGTTCGCTAAACACTTGGCGATAGGCTGCCCAAATCAGTGCATCAATATCCGACTGATCCACTGCATCTTCTAAGGAATAGCGCCAAGGGGTTTCTTCATTGGGGACTTCATAGCCCGGTACCCGTTGATTTTGGGAACTGGGGGCGTAGCTTAGCAAGGGAATCGTCATGGCTTACACCTTTGGTTGAGAGGGCAAATAACGGTAGGGCAAAGCAACGGCCACAGGTTTGACGGGGGTGGGTGGTAAATCCCGCTCTTGGGCTGTGTTAGGAACCTTCACCAAACTTGAGGTAGCCCGTGCCACATGGCGTTGACTATCGAGAGTGGGCACCACAATTGAACGCGCCATAGAGAGGAAATTGGCCGGAATCGCCCCCCGGATCACTTGCTTGTCGAGGGGCCCTGTGGTGTAGTAGCGCACCTGATAGTAAGAACGGCCACTGAGGGACATTTCCTTGTTGCGCCAGTAGTCGCTGTAGCGGGGATTAACAAGGTTAAAAGGACGCGCCCTGCGCCGCCGCCGCTGGTAGGGGACAATATCGGCACCAAAGTTTTGCTGGTACTCTTCACTGTCCACAAGGGCATCAATAAATCCCTCAAGGCCACGGGTGGCTAAAATAATTGACCAAGCAATCTGTTCTTGCCGACCATAGGTAGGGCGACCTAAGAAGCGCTTAAAGGAGATATCCACGAGGCGGTAGTTGGAGTTGACCGCCGCTACTTGTTCGCGATAGACCACTGACTTACCTAAGCCGCGGATGAAATCTTGAACAGAAATGGCACGGTTGCGCAGTTGTGATTCTAAGAAAGGCTGGCGGTAGGAGGCCAAAATCAGGTGCTCACTAAAAATTTGGCGATAGGCTGCCCAAATTAAGGCATCCACGTCTGTGGCATCGGTGGCATCGGTGAGGCGGTAAATGATGGGATCATCCTCGGCGGGGACTTCATAACTGACCACCCGCTGGTCAAGGGTTCTGGGCTTCACAGCCAGCAAGGGTAACGACATAACTTTCCAATCCTTTTAGATGTGCATGGACAGACAGTCCCTCTGGAGGGCAAGCTGACAACGGGAACGCACAACAATGTCGGGGTCGCGATCGCTCAAATGATTCAGGAGTGAACACACAGCCTCCCGAATGGCGCAGGCAGCCGCCTGCTGATGCAAATGGTCAAGGGCAACGCCCACGGCATAGCGAACCGCCCAATCCGCTGCTTCACTGTTGCGCTGCAGAACCGTGAGTGCTTCCCTTAATTGAGCCTCTCTTGCCGTCTCCTCAGGGATTAACTGCCAGCGCAGCGTTCCCAAGGCCTTTGTGGCGGCACGGCGAACACTGGGGGCAAAATCCGACTCCGCAGCAGCCAATAAGACCCGCAGAGCGGCGGGATGACCAATACTTCCCAAGACACGCACCCCATAGGCACGGGCGCCATAGTTGTCTCCATCCAACTGAGCCAACAGGGGATCAACGACAGCATCCCCAAGGGCAATGAGGCCTTCCACAGCGGCCTGGGCAGCAGGGGGGTTGTTGTACCCCAAAACGGCAATCAGCGTTGGAATGGCAGCGGTGTCTTTTTGTTGGGCAAGCTGAACCACGGCTTTGTGCAGCGCCGGAGCAGAGGCGGCGGTCTCAACGGCATGGATATAGGCAAGAAGATCACTCACAGCAGTTGATCCAATCCTTGAAAAAGGGAGAGGGTCTGTTCGGCTGGGGCAGCCTGACGCAGTTGCTTGCTTAGGATGCCGTGGAGGGCAATGAGCTTAAAGCTGGCCTCAACACCCGCCTGCAAAATGGCCTCTGCTGCCGGCAGATACCCCATCGCTCCCAAATCCAAAAGCGCTGTCCGTCGCAGTTGGACATCCTCGCTTGCAAGCGCTGCCAAGAGGCGATCGCCATATTCCGCTGCCCCCGTAAGCTGAAACAGTGCTCGTGCAGTGGCAAATTGGACTCGCGGCACCTCATGGGTCAGGAACGGCTCAATCAGGGGAATCGCCTCGGTGGCACCGAGGTGCCCCAAGCTTTCAATCACAGCTTCCACCGGCTGCACTAGATGAGGACGACCGGGCACTGGCCGTGCCATTGCTACACCACCTTCTAGGAGCGCTTGTAGAGGGGCGATCGCTTGGGGATCTCCCAATTGACCAAGAGCAATGGCCGCCGCCTCACGGACATAGAAATCCTCACAGTGCAAGCACTCAATTAAGGCAGGGACAGCTTGGCGATCGCCCAACTTGCCCAAGGCACGGGCTGCATTTCGCCGTAGGGGGTACCCCCCCAATTCTGTGCGATCGGCCTCATCGGCCAAGGCCACAATCAAGGCCTTGACAATGGCCTGCCGCTCCGCTGCCGTTGCCATTTCTAGACCAAACTTTCCCAACCACCACGCCGCGTAGTAGCGGAGACTGGGATCTGTCCCCTGAAGCTGCGCCAGCATTTGGGGCACTGTAAGCTGTACCGGTTCAGAGACCGTCGTCATTCCCTCTCCTGACATCAGTCACCTAAGAGGCAACCACTGGGGTAATGGAAACGATTTTGCCCCCCATGCGAGTAATCCGCTGCATCTCCTCATTCATGCGGTTGTAGGGCACGGTAATAAAAGTGCTACCGCTGCGGCGGATTGGAAACCCCATTTTGTCGGTTTCTTCATTTTGACGCAGACCCACAACCTCGTAGCGGAAAACGCGAGCGCCGGAGGGACTAAGGGCAGCACTTCCAGACGCAGTTTGACCAAACATGACACCTGACTCCCAATCTCAAAAGGACGCTAAACAAACATTCCTAGGCAGGATTGACACTGACAATGCGAGCACCTGTGCGCTGAAGCTGTTGCATTTTGCTCGACAGTTGCTCATAGGGTACCAAGAAAGCGGTACTGCTACGGCGCACCCCCGGATAGCCCGGCTGGCGAATGCCCGCCACTTCAATGCGATAGACGCGGCCACTTTCACCAAAGGAACCGCCCAAGCAAGCCCGTGGAGGAACATCAGCACTGGGGGCGTAGTAGGCAAAGGCGGTATCGCTCCTCGAAGGCGGGACTACTGTATTGGAACTGTTGGTGGCTAAATCCCGCGCTAAACGGGACATACTGCCTTCTGCTTGGGCGCGATCGCTATTGGCATAGCCGCGATAGAGACGGAACATACGGTTAAAGCCGACGGTTTTCTGCCCCGGCTGAGTATTAAAGCCGCGATAGTAGGGCACTACCCAATCGCCAAAACTATTGGTGTACTCAGGGGAATCAATGTAGGAGTCGATGTCGGCATCAAAGCCCTCATTTTCGTAAAGATCTAGGTGGAAGATCACTTCCGACTCATCGTAGGGTGCCCGCCCCAACAAATGTTTATAGTTTAGTTCAATGACACGGGTTTGAAAATTGCCGTAGAGAAACTTCTCTTTGTAGAGTTCCGATTTGGCCACTGCGCGCACAAACTCCCGCACGGTAATTTTGCCATTGCGCAACAGTGACTCCGCACTCACCAAACGCTCCGATGCCATGATGTAGTCATTGCCTAAGACCTGACGGTAAACGGCACGGATGACAGTCTCTAGATCTTCCTCGCTCCAGTTGGCCCGCAGCTCCACTCGGGGAGCATCACTGAAGGCGGAGGTACCCAAGCGCGAAGCAGCAGCAGTAATAGCCACGGTACAAACTCCTAAATATCAAGGGTACAAACAAGCCCGGTGTTGTAAACAAAGGGTCAGCCCAACGCCGACAACATCTGCTTACCTCACCGGGCAACAAAAGGAAACGCCTATTAGCTGAGGGCGTTAATGGCGTAGTCGATGTAAGCGTTGGCTTCCACCGCAGCTTGACCCGTCAAGCCATGATTGGCTTTGATGTATTTCAGAGCTTCCACATACCAGCTTGGGGAAAGATCAAACGTGCTGTTGATTTCAGACAAGCCAGCAATGAGGTACTCATCCATAGGACCGGTGCCACCCGCAACGAGGCAGTAGGTTATTATCCGCAGGTAGTAGCTAATGTCACGGGCGCACTTGGCTTTGCCTTCGGGGGTCGAGGCATACTGAGGACCTTGCATGGTGGTGGTGTAGGGGAATTTTTGGTACACCGCTTGAGCTGCGCCGTCAATCAGGCTCTGAGCATTGTTGGTCAGAGCGCGAGCAGCTTCCATGCTGGCCACAGCGCGCTTGAAGCGACCATCAACCGCTTGCAGTTCAGTGTTGCTCAGGAAACGACCTTGGGTATCGGCGGCGGCAATGGCTTCAGTAATCGGCGTTTTCATGGATAAAATATCTCCCTAAAAAATATGCGTGTTCAGAACGGTCAAAGTTAGAGAACGTCAAGGGTGCCCTAGGCAACAGCGGCAGCGGCACGATCAAAGTAGCCAGCAATTTCAGACATCAGGGCGCTGCAATCGCCAGGGGTGATGCCATTGGGATCATTGGCGATCGCGATTGCGGCATCTTTCATTTTTTGAATGGCCACCGCCACAGAGGAACCGGGCGTACCGAGGGCTTGGTAGGTTTCGCGCAGACCGTTCAAGCAGCGATCATCGAGCACGCTGGAGTCACCCGCCAAAATGGCATAGGTCACGTAGCGCAAGATGATTTCCATGTCGCGCAAGCAAGCAGCCATGCGACGGTTGGTGTAAGCATTCCCACCGGGTTGGATCAGTTGGGGTTGCTCTGCAAAGAGGGCACGAGCAGCGTTGGCAACAATCGTGGAGGCATTGCTGGTGATGCGGTTAACGGCATCCAGACGCTTATTGCCTTCTTTCACCAAGTTGGACAGGGCATCGAACTGGGCGTTGGTGAGGAATTCACCGCGGGCATCGGCCTGAGCGACAACTTTGGCAAATGCATCTAGCATGGATCAATTCTCCTTAAAGGTTGTTAAAGAAGTGAGACCTTCTTGACATTCCTGCCCACAGAGATAATGCAGGATTCTTAGGGGGCTGATCAGCAACTCCCTAAAGGCTGTGCCAAGCAACCTAAGAGCGACCAAGCTGATCCTTGGTGTTTTTAAGGAACGCGCAACGCTTTTGGGCGTGCCGGAAAGGTCTAACGATCCCTGATGGGTTGTTTCCCAAAGGGGTCTGGGAAACAACAGCCGTGTTGTTAAACCCTTCAGGTATTTCTTATACAATGCGGTGGGAAACCTGTTTCGCCGTAGTTATTAATTTGTAAAATACTTTTGTGAGATAAATTAAGGTTCTGGCGATCGCCATAAAATTAGTGCTATTTGTCCTAAGTTTTTCCTAAATTTCGTGAAGTTTCTTTAACATTGTTCTCAGAAAGTGACAATCCCCATGAGTGAGCCGCTGCAATTTAGCTTATTTGACTCCCCCACAGAGGCACAACCGGCGCCAACAACGCCCCTTGATGCTGCCACCTACAATCAGATTCCGCTGCGGGCGGAGGTGCCCATCCCCGCCGGTACCTACCGTGACTTGGAAGCCCTAGCGGCGCATTGTCAGCAGTGTCAACGTTGTGGCCTAGCAACCAGCCGTACCCATGTAGTGATTAGCCGTGGCAATCCTGCCGCCAAGCTGATGATTATTGGTGAAGGCCCCGGCCAGTCGGAGGACGAAACTGGCCGCCCCTTTGTGGGCAAGGCGGGGCAACTCCTCGATAAAATCCTTGCTTCAGTCAATTTGGATAGTGAACGGGATGCCTATATTTGCAACATTGTGAAGTGCCGTCCCCCCGGCAACCGCGTCCCAACACCAGTGGAAGCAGCAGCCTGTTTGCCCTATTTACTGGAGCAGATTCGCCTAGTGAATCCCCGCATTATTCTGCTGGCGGGGGCAACGGCTGTGTCTGGCTTACTGAAAGATCATCGCGGAATTACTAAAATTCGTGGCCAGTGGATTGAATGGCAGGGACGGTGGTGTATGCCCATTTTTCATCCGGCGTATTTGTTGCGCAATAACTCACGGGAGCCGGGCAGCCCTAAGTGGTTAACGTGGCAGGATATCCAAGCTGTGCGCGATCGCCTACGTCAACTCGATTCTTAGACTACTCCTGACGGTGGGGATGTTCCTGTAAATAGCGCAGCCAAAGTTCCGAAAGTTCCCGCGCCTGTTGCTCCTTCTCACTAACAATGTGGTACATTCGCCGAGGCCGACCGCGACCTTCTACTTTTTTCCAGTAACCATCAATAATCCCCTCATCCTCTAGGAATTTGAGGGCACTGTAAAGAACTGTATCGGAAAGGCGATACAGGGGATACTCGTTTTCAATAGCTTGGATCAGCGCTGTGCCATAGGAGTCCCCCTTTTCCATAAGGGTATAGAGCACATAGCACACGGCAACTTCCTTGCTCAGGTAAACCGGCGGTGGCTGGCGGAAAAAGGTGTAAATATCTTCTAGTTTCATAACCTTATCCTCAGCAATGGACTACTGCCCCCAAAAGCGCTTCAGATCATTAGGGGATTTGGATGTAACTCTGTTGCTCCAAACGATAGGAAACACAAGTACCCCCCGTTAATGTCAGTACTTTCCTCTGGCCTCCTATTGCCCGTGAAAGTCACTAAGTATTTATCGCTACCAAGACTCCAATCCTGTCTTGCAGCCCTTTTCTTTAATATCGGATAGATAAAGGAAAGGCAATTCTCTCCTGTAGCAGCTTTCACGATTTGAGCGTGTGCCATCCTTGTAAAAAGGGCTGTACTTCTGATTTTAGGAAGTTTGAGAGAAAAGTGTTCTTTGCATCATAATTCCGCAGTTAGCAAAAATCAAGTCATTGGCTTGTCACAAATTGATTTCAAGGGGAAGTATGGGCCAGATTTCTTAACAAAAATTCACGATAGATCTGCCAGCGTCGGCCATTGTGGATCAGCAGGGTGAGGTGAGATACCCAACAGCGGGCAGCAAAGGATTGTTCTTGAAAGTCTGCCCAAGCGTGGTGAAAGTTTTCCTTGGTTAAATCACGAAAGGCAATTGTCATGTGGGGGGTAAAGGGGTGCCGTTGTGTGGGAGGGAGGTTCAGGGGTTGCGCTACCGCTTTGACTAGATCCGCTTGTAGAGTCTTGAGCGCTGGAGTCGGTACCACGTGAATATAAATGACTCGGGGAGGAAAGGCGGCAAAGCCATCAAGGATCAATTCCACTGGAGCGGCTTGATGGGAAAAGGCTTCTAGGGCTTGCTCAAGATCTCCTACCACTGCATCTGGCCACCAAAAGGGGGGATAGAGGGTGACATGGGGGGGAGAGCGCAGTGCCGCTTGGCTCTGGTAGCGATCGCAACAATACTGCTTGAGACGGGTCACCCGATCCTGAATTTCGCTATTGGGCAACAAAGCAATAAAGTAATGCCGCCGGTTCATTAGCGTTGAGCCACCATGGTCCAATGGCGATCGGAGGTAAGCGTCACTTGCCACTGCTGCGGCAACTGCGGCAGTCTTCTCACAAGATTGCTCATTTCCGTCAAAGTTAGCGCCTCATGGAGGGAATCGGCAAACAGTTGCTGCTGTTCAGGCGTGTCTTGACCAGCATACTGGTCAACGAGGGCTTTTAGGTCAGCCCCTGTATTTGGGCGACAGAGATCACGGATAAAGAGGGTTCCTTGGGGACGCAGTACCCGCAGCATTTCCGCCAAGGCAGGTTGAGGGTTTTCCAAGTGATGGATGAGGCTATTGCTGATGACCACATCAAAACTTGCTGTGGCAAAGGGCAAGGCTTTGGCATCCCCCTCAAGGAAGGACAATTCTGGACTGTGGTGCCGCGCGATCGCCAGCATGGCAGGACTGAGATCAATTCCCGTCAGTTGCCAATGGGGATAGCGTTGATGCAACACTTGCAGAATCCGCCCTGTGCCCGTCCCCACGTCCAAAACCTGGAGGGGTTGCTCAACATTGGGTAAAACGGCGGCCAGATCTTCACAGAAGGCGATATTGACGGCAGTAAAATCCATGGCGTCATAGGCAGCAGCCGTTTCTGCCGTCTCCATGACCTCCGGTTCTAGGATGCGTTGCAGACTCATAGAGAGTTCCTATAAGCCCGTGGCCGAGCGTCCCTGCTTGGGTAAGCGCACAAACACAAAGTAGCTCAAATAGAGCATGTAAATCACGAGGGCAACCGCCGCAAAGAAGCCAAGGGTACCGGCGCGGGCTTGGGGGTGGAAAATCTCCTTGAACATCAGGGGTGGCTCTAGCCAAGCTTGACAACTGGGGGTCTGAACGGCACCAGCAACAAACGCACAGTGTAGGTAAAAAGTCTGACCCAGGGCAGCAAGGACACAGTAGAGTGTGATTGCCCAACGCCAACTCCTAAAGACTTGACCAATCAAATCTTGGCGATCGCTAATTTCTTCATTGAGATCGACCCAAAACCAGAGGCTAATGGGAATCAGTACCAAAGCCATGAATCCTGTAACATAGGCTACTGGCCACTGGGGCATCATCAAATACACCGTAATCGCCAAGAGGCTGGACACCCGCCAGTAGATAATCAGCAGTTGAGTAATGGCCGGCACGTTTCTAGCCGTTGACCACAGTAGCAGGATCAAGGGAGTGACCACTGTAAAGAGTACTGCAAGGCGGTAGTCCATCCACACAAGCGATCGCAAAAGTTCCAAGGACATGGCAGGCCACTGACCCAAGTGCAACGGTTCTATTATTATTAAGGATCGCCTTCACAGGGCACAAGGCACTAAAGCGATCGCACCCGCTCATACCAACGCATGAGAATTGCCGCTAACTTTTGCGAATCATGGCGCACTGTGGGTGTGGATTCATCCATCACATCGGCTAGGATCAGGCGGCAGTTTTGGCGGGCAAGTTCCTCGCGATCAATGACCACAGGCGCACTGCCCTGCTGCGCATAGCGTTCAAGGTGAGCGGCACTGGGGGGATATTTTTGAACCAGCACGGCATCAAACAGGCGATCGCCGGTCACTGCATCTAGAGCGCGCACATGATCACTGACGGTATAGCCCTCAGTCTCCCCCGGCTGCGTCATAATGTTGCAGATATAGACACAGGGGCATTGGCGCTCCGCTAGGGCTTGGGCAATTTCAGGCACCAAGAGATTGGGAATGATACTGGTGTAGAGGCTGCCCGGGCCAAGGATAATGTAGTCGGCGTTGCGCAGGGCTTGAATGGCTCGTGGCAAAGCCTTGGGGGCAGGGGGAGAACAGCCAATTTCCACAATTTTGCCGCGGGCGGCCGTAATGTTTGATTCCCCATGAATCAAGCGACCATCGGCAAGGCGTGCCCACAGGGTCATATCCGTAAGGGTTGCCGGCAAAACCTGACCGCGAATGGCCAAGACCGCTGAACTGGCGGCGATCGCCTGCTCCAGATCGCCTGTGATATTCGCCATGGCTGTCAGAAATAAGTTGCCAAAGCTGTGCCCCGCCAAGCCTTCTCCCGCTTCAAAGCGGTATTGAAAAAGTTCAGTGACGATTTTCTCCTCATCTGCCAAAGCTGCCAAGCAGTTGCGAATATCCCCCGGTGGCAGCACCCCAATTTCCCGCCGCAGTCGTCCGGAGGAGCCGCCATCATCGGCCATTGTCACAATGGCAGTAATATTGGAACTATAGAGCTTCAGCCCCCGTAGAAGTGTTGACAGCCCTGTCCCGCCACCAATGGCAACAATTTTCGGTCCTCGCCCCAAGCGCCGATGGGTGAGGAGGCGCTCCACCAGTGCCTTATCATCCTCTGGCAGGAGGACTTCTGTAATCGAACCCAGAGTACGGGCATACCCCCAAGCAATGAGTGCTAAGCCCCCAAAGAATAGCAAAGGGCCGCTGATATAACTCGGTACAAAACGAGCCACAGTCTGGAGAAACTGCTCTAGAAATTGCAAAAAGTAGAAAATTGGGGTGAGGTTAATGCTAATGGCAAAGCCAAGGCTGGCTAGCAAGACACCCACCGCACTGATGAGCAGCCATCGTTTGACCAGTAGCCCAGGGAGAAGCCATTGAGACCACAGACGGATTTTCCGACGTGCTGGACGCAGCTTTGCTGAGAGTTGTTGCGCCTTATTCGCTCTCCTCATCCGGATCGATACCTAAATAGGTTTTGCTGAGATAGCGAGCAAGACGCTGGAGTGGGTTAGCTATCTGTTTTTTGTGTTCAGCGTGCTCCCTATTGACAGGAACGCCTAGAATTTCTGAAAATTTATCATCACCGATGTCCCCCGCCTGATGTTGAGCAAAGGAGTCTATCACCTGCACTAGTTCCTCAATGGAAAATTCAAAACCATGCTGACTGGCAAAGTCCACCACTTTCGGTGCCATTTCTCCCCGCAGTGCTGCTAGTTCTTCAGCATCCAGTTCAGCAGCCCCACTAAGTGTTGCCATCGCCTACCCCCAGAAGGTTTTCCAATTCGTCCCGCAGTTTGGCATCGGTCTTTTGCAGGAACGCCAACACCTGTGCCGTTGCCATGGGCTTCCTTCCTTTGCTCAGTCAAGGTCTGCACAAACCGATTGGATTATAGCATTCTCTGATGAGAGTATTTTCAGGCAACACTCAGGCAACACTTCTTAAGAATGGCACCTCCACCACTCGGACAAGGATGCCCTGCGGGGTATGCAACGTCAATCCCGCACCCCCTACTTTTGTGCGCACATAGCCCAGACCAAAGGCACCCCTATCTAGGGCAGTGCAACTAGTGAGGAGACCCACTTTTTCACCCTCTAAGAGTAGGGGGGTGGGGGATGTCACCGCGGCACTTAATTCTAGTCCCCAAAGGTGTTGTTTGACCCCTTGGTAAGTGTTGAGGCGGGCAATTGTTTCTTGGCCAATATAGCAGCCCTTATTAAAAGAAATCGTGTGCCCCAGCCGAGCTTCGAGGGGGTTGTACTCTTCTGTGAGTTCGGCATCGGCAGCGGGGCGACCCTGACAAATGCGCAAGTGCTCCCAGTCGGCATCAGTAAGTTGGGGATAGGGAGCGAGTAAATCGGCAAGGGGGCGATCGCTCCAAAGCGTGCAACCGGGAATGGCGAGGCCACTGGTGGCAGCAAGGGTTAGGGGAGCACCTTCGTGAGTAACAGTGACATGATCGTAGGGATTGGCAAATGCTCCTAGATTGAACTGGTGACTCATCTTTTTGGCAACATCCCCAAAAACTCGGTAGCAGTAACTCTCGGCAGTGCGATCGCTCACTTGCACATCATCGCCCCAGAAGATGTACTTATCGAACCATCGGCGGAGAAACTCGCGGCGCTGTGGTGATACCAGTAGATCCACCCACTCCTGATGAACCAAGAGAGTGGCAAGATCAAGGGTGCGGGCGGTCGCAGTCAGGAAAACGGTGTCTGCCCCTTGGCCGGGTTGGAGGATAAGGCAATTATTGGAGCTTTGATTGTGCAAAAACCTCAGGCGATCGCGCCCCGTAAGGCGTAGGCGTCCCCAATGGCTGCAATCGTAAACCGCACCACTTGTAGAAACCGTCTCCAGAAGATCGGTCATTCTTTTCATTCTTTTACTCCCAAAAGAAGTAAGTCCCGCTTAAGGAGCGATCGCACCCCCTCAACAGAAAAGTCGGGCTGCTCAGCGAGCAACTCAGCAACCGTTCTGTCCCCAATAGCAGCAGTTAGGAATTGCTGCTCAGCAGGCGTAAGGTGAATTACTTCATAGTGGCAGTTAAAGACGCAGGCCCCCGGCCAACCCTCCAAGCAGGGATGGCGCCACGGCAGGGCAGCCAATAGTCCGGCATCGTCGGACCAATCATGACGGGGAAGTGGCGGCTTGGCCAAGAAGAACTCAAAGTGAGTCATTGCCTCAGGGTCAAGGCATTCAATGAGTTGATATTGCTGAATTGGGGTTAATTGCTGTGCCCGCTGCAACAGTTCCGGCTGAGTGCCCAACAATCGCTCCAACCGCCAGACTTGGGGATTGGAAAAGCCGATAAACTCCAGACCAGAGGCAGCAATCAGCTCAAAGAGACTGGCGATTGTGTAGTCGATTTCTTGGGGGTGCACATACATATCGGCAAAGCATTCATCGCGCTGATTGTCAAAGCTCCAGCGTTCCTGCTCTCGCTTTTTCAGACGATTATTCTCGGGCAATGCGGCAAAGAGTTGCCGGCCAATGGCCACCCCCTCGCGATAGTTGTGGCGATCGCGCCCCAAAAGG
This sequence comes from Thermosynechococcus sp. Uc, assembly GCF_029335995.1. Taxonomy (NCBI): domain Bacteria; kingdom Bacillati; phylum Cyanobacteriota; class Cyanophyceae; order Acaryochloridales; family Thermosynechococcaceae; genus Thermosynechococcus; species Thermosynechococcus sp. Uc. Next base: position 37,862 of record NZ_JARJMS020000041.1, on the reverse strand, counting down.
AGGGCAATGGCCTGCTGCATCAGCTTAATCTCCCAGCGGCCGCGTTCCCCATAGACAAAGATATGAAAAATACCGCCGGGGGCAAGAACATTGGCCAGAGCTTGAATCCCCCGCTGCGGATCCGCTAAGTGGTGCAGTACGCCGACACAGTTAATCATCTGAAACGTCTGCCCCAATTGAGCTACATCCTCTAAACTTAGGTGGTGAAATTGCACATTGGTGGCAGCGGAGCGCCGACAGCGTTCTTGGGCAATTTCCAAAGCAGCCTCACTGACATCTAAGGCAGTAATCTTTGCCTGCGGATTCAAGTGGGCTAAGTATTCTGTCCCCACACCGGTGCCGCAGCCGGCATCGAGGATGGCCACGTCCAATTGGGAGGGATAGCGTCCTGTACAAAAGCTATAGGCCGCCGGCCAAGACCAGCGCCAGTTGTACCCCGGTGGCGGTTCATCAAGCAGGGGTTCTGGGGGAAAGGGATAGGTATTGTACAGTTGCCGCACAGCAGCGGTAATTTCAGCCGCCGAAGTCATGATTGCTCCCTTTGAGATAAGCGTCGTAGGAACTCGCGTGTGGTGGCTTCTGGGTCAGCCGCTTCCATAATGGCGCGGACAACAGCCACCTGAGTCGCGCCTGCTTGAATAACGTCATCAATGTTACTCAGGTCAATTCCCCCAATGGCAAACTGGGGCAGCGGCGCGTGTTTGCGGGCGTACTGGAGATAGTCAAAGCCAACAGCGGCCTTAGTGGGCTTGGTGGGGGTGGCAAAAATTGGCCCTACACCGACGTAGTCGGCGCCTTCGGCAAGTGCCCGCTCCAGTTCTTGGGGATTGGTGGTCGAGCGTCCCACAAGGCGATCGCGCCCTAAAATTTGCCGAGCAAGTTCCATGGGAATATCTGTCTGTCCGAGGTGTACCCCATCGGCATTGGCACCAACGGCAATATCCACGCGATCGTTGACTAAAAACAGCGCACCATAACGCTGGCAGAGCGCCTGTAATTGGCGAGCCATCGTCAAGCGAGTGGCATCATCGCTGGTCTTGTCCCGATACTGCACAAGGGGCAATCCCCCCTTGAGGGCTGCTTCAACGATTTCCAACAGGCGATCGCTAGGAGAAGTAACAAGATAAAGTTTTGCCTGCTGCAATTGCTGCAGCCGAGCATGGCGCGGGCTGAGCATCAGAGCTTGCTCCAGAATATAAACGCGATAGCGCAGCGCCTTGGCGGTTTCACTCAGCTCAGTATTGGTTAATTTAGCGTATTCCTCAATTACCCGTAGCGCTTCCTGGACGCGGGCAAAATTAGCGGTGAGCACCTCGCTGAGGGTCTGGCGATCGCGCTCCTGCGGATGACTCAAGGCCGTCCCCGGATCCTGATCCGTTTGTCGTGCCCCCCGCAACTCTGGGGTATGGTAGCGGCTGAGGGTTTGGCGCAAATCTTTACATTCGGCACTCAGGGCAGCATCTTCGCGGCCAAAGCGGCACCATTCCTCAATCACCCGCAGACCTTCGCGGGCACGGTCAAGGTTGGCATCAAGAATGCGCCGGATGCGTTGCCCCTCAGAGCCGGGAGCTAAATTTTGCATAGGACGTCCGATCTCCACAGAAAAAAATCAACATAGTCTTGTTTATCGTTCATCGGCATTGTTGATAGAGCAATGAAGTCCCTGATGAGCCGTTTCAGCATTCACTGCCAGCCGTGGTTGAGTCACCTATGTTTGATCCTAATGGGTTGGGGGACGCCCGCATTGGCGGCAGAACCAATTCCCATCCCTGTACCACCGCCAGAGGTGAGTACCGCGCCAATTCCTAGCCCGCCGCCTCAGCGGCTTGACAACTCCCGCGAACGATTGCCGGTCCCGCGGACACCGATTCCAATGGGATTTGTGGGCAATAACCCAGCCATGAACCAACTGCCACCGCCCCCGCAGGTTTCTGAAGCAGAGGGAGGAACACCGGCACCCGTTGCCCCCAGAACGCGATTTCGGGTAATTGTACTTGATTTGCGAGAGGATGATCTGGCCAACCAAGAACGCCTGCGATCGCTCGTCCCCGACGTGATACCCATTACCCTCGGCCAGCGCCGTGCTCTGCAAGTGGGCAGTTTCCAAAACGAGACCAATGCCAGTCAAATGCGCGCTTTTATGGAGGTCAATGGCTTCCGTGCTGAAATTCAGCGTCTCCCATGAACGACTCTAGGCGGATGAAGAATATCGCGAAGAGGGCTAAAGGTTTTCTTCATTGCGGTTCCTTCAGTCAACAAAGTGAACTCCCGCCTAAAACAGTCAATCTTTCATACACTTGGAAAATGAGGAGCAAATAGTCACAGGAGCTAAGTTGCTTAAAAATTGCCAAGATAGCAAAGTAACCAAAGACAACAGCAATCTCAACAAAATAGATGAGCAAGACCGCGCCTTTCACGACTGGTATCGGTTTGTGCTGTCTTACCCGCCCCATCTTGTGCGAGATTACATAGAAAACTTCCGCTTGAATGAAAAGCAGGTGATCCTTGACCCCTTTTGTGGTACAGGTACAACTCTTGTTGAGTCGAAGCTCTGGGGGATTCCCTCATGGGGAATAGAAGCCAATCCCTTCGCCCATTTTGCCACATCGGTAAAGATCGATTGGGACGTTGATCCTGACTTACTCTACAGTCACTCCCGCGAAGTCGCAGAACTTGCCCTTGACCTCCTGCGGCAGCAAGGAATAGAGGACTCGGTTCCTTTTGCGGGGAATATTGCCGACCTCCCCTTGCACCAACTCTCTCCTGAGCAAAATAAACTCATCCTTTCGGGGTCAATTAGTCCGATTCCCTTGCATAAGGTATTGGTACTCCTTGAGTGTTTGGAGAAATACAAGATAGAAAAAGTCTATCGGCATCAATTGTTGGCGATCGCCAACGTACTTGTTTTTACGGCAAGCAATCTCCGGTTTGGACCTGAAGTTGGGGTAGGAAAATCCACAGTGGATGCAGCGATAATCGGCACTTGGATTGCCAAGATCAACGAAATGGCCGAGAATTTGCGGCGGGTAAAAGGTCAAAGCTTTGCTCCTACTCGCGCCTATCTGGCAGATGCCAGAGGGATTGACAAAGTTCTGCCCCCGCAGTCTGTGGATGCGGTAATTACATCACCCCCTTACCCCAATGAAAAGGACTACACGAGAATAACCCGTTTAGAGTCGGTGATACTGGGTTTCATCAAAACCAAGGCCGATTTACAAGCCTTTAAGAAGGTGTTGATCCGTTCTAACACTCGCAATGTGTATAAAGCCGATGATGATGATCGATGGATTCAAGATTATCCTGAAATCCAGGCCATTGCCAATAGGATTGAACGCCGCAGAATTGAACTGGGCAAGACCTCCGGCTTTGAGAAACTCTATGGCAGGGTGACCAAACTTTACTTTGGGGGGATGGCCCGTCACTTGGCGGCTCTGCGCTCGGTTTTGCGCCCCGATGCCCAACTGGCCTATGTTGTGGGGGATCAAGCGTCCTACCTGCGGGTGATGATCCGCACGGGGCAATTGTTGGCCGAGATTGCCCAATCATTGGGCTATGAATTTGTGCGCACGGATCTGTTCCGAACCCGCTTTGCCACCGGCACAAAGGAGCAATTGCGAGAAGAAGTCGTCATTTTGCGCTGGAGAGGATAATCCAATTAGTCTAGAGGGGCTGCACCCTAGAATTAGGGTAAAATAAGACAGCAATTGGCAGCACACCCACCCTATGGTTACCTCTTGGGCGAAATGGTCATTGCCACAACCTCAACAGCATTCAACTCCGCTGCGCCAAAGGCGATCGCCCCGGCGCCGCTGGCAGTCCTCTGTTGTGAGGTTCCTTTCTGAACGCCTTGTACTTGTCATCGCTGGCCTAGGGATAGGCCTTCTTCTGTGGCAAACCGATGGCCCCCTGATGATTGCTACTCTCAGTGGGGTGGGTACGATTTTTCTCCTCAGCCGCTGGCAACGCCGACTTTTAACGCTGTGGCAAGATCTGCGCCGGCAGGTTCAGCAGTGGCTATATCACCCCTTTGCCTTTACGGTGGCGGGGGGGGCGCTGGCCTGTTTGGGCACCTATACCCTTCTCCATGTGGGGCAGCACACGGCAGATCCGTGGTTGGTGGTGGCTCTTGTCCTCCTTGGCCTCCTGCTAGTGGGTGTCATTGCTCTTCTGGGAACCACGGTGGGACAACTGCAACAGCAGCATCAGAGCCAACAGGTCTCCCAGTATTTCACTGACCTCACCCATCCTCAACCCCTCCATCGGCTGGTGGCCATTCGCCAACTCGCTCGTGTCTCTCAGGGCGCTGATCGCCGTCAGGTGCAGGAAGCACTGTATCTCCTCTTAAGAGAGGAAACCGATCCAATTGTTCGCCGTGCTGCTCTGGAGGTGTTAGAGTATCTTGACAATGCTGCCTAAGTCCTTGAATTGGCTAGAGCAATGGTGGTTAGCCCACCTCATTCAGGCGCTCGCCAAGGACATTGGCTTCAGGCACAACGATTCGATTACGTTGGCTTTGTTGCGGTTACTTGGCAACTAAAGCAAAGGCGATCGCCAGCGCAGCAGCAGGCCATCGTTGCCAAAGTCTTTGATCTTCTCATGCCGCCAACGGTCAGTCCTTTAATCTGCAGGTTTGGGCGTCCTACCCACCGGGTTGGTGAAGGGAATGCGTGGTTTGCCATCCGGCTCACAGCTTGGCTAGTTGGTGCTAGCGATCGCTACTGGGTCGAGGTGCTTCTCGCCGATAACTCTCGCCAATGGCAACAGAGTAAAAATGCCGTTACTTGGCCGAGTGCCAATGCATGAACCAACCCAAACCCCCTGTCCCCACGTCTAGGGGCACCCTTTGAGAATTGTTGCAGATTGACAGTTCAAGATGTCTTGAAATAGGGTAAGGGTGTACTGCTGGAGCAGCAACGATGGGCGTCGGCATTGGCATCAATGGCTTTGGTCGTATTGGTCGCTTAGTTTTGCGGGCTGCTTGGGGTTGGCCTGAGCTGGACTTTCGCCACATCAACGAGATTAAGGGGGGAGTAGCGGCGGCTGCTCATCTACTAGAGTTTGACTCAGTCCATGGCCGTTGGCCCCAAACCATCCAAGCCAAAGAGGGGGCGATCGCCATCAACGAGCGGATTCTCACTTTTTCTGAAGCCAAAACCCCTGCAGAGGTGCCTTGGCAAGAGCGGGGAGTAGAGATTGTTTTGGAATGCTCGGGTAAATTCCGTACGCCAGAACAACTGGCTGCCTACTTTACAGCAGGGGTGAAAAAAGTCATTGTGGCTGCCCCTGTGAAAGAGCAAGCCCTCAACATTGTCATGGGGGTAAATGATCACCTCTACAATCCGCAAGAACACCACTTGCTCACAGCTGCCTCCTGTACGACAAACTGCCTTGCCCCTGTTGTTAAAGTTATTCACGAAACCTTTGGCATTCGCCATGGTTTGATCACCACCATTCACAATGTTACGAATACGCAAACCGTCGTTGATGCCCCCCACAAAGACTTGCGCCGTGCCCGCTCTAGCCTTATGTCCCTTGTACCGACGACAACCGGCTCGGCCACTGCCATTGGGTTGATTTATCCGGAACTTCAAGGAAAACTCAACGGCTTGGCGGTGCGGGTGCCCCTGTTGAATGCATCGCTTACAGACTGTGTTTTTGAAGTTAGTCACCCCACGAGCGTGGCAGAAGTAAATGCAGCTCTCAAGGCAGCTGCAGCTGGGGAACTCAAGGGAATTCTAGGCTATGAGGAGCGTCCCCTTGTCTCTGTTGACTACTGCAACGACCCCCGTTCCAGTATTGTCGATGCCCTCTCCACCATGGTGGTGGATGAAACGCAGGTAAAAATCCTTGCCTGGTATGACAACGAATGGGGATACAGCAATCGCATGGCCGAATTAGCTCGCTACGTTGCCATAACTTTGTCCTAGGGAGTCTGCTATGGCTGTGTCCACCAGTGTCCGTAACTACATGATTGTTACCCTCGCCTACTGGGGGTTCACGATTACCGATGGCGCGCTGCGGATGTTAGTGCTGCTGTATTTTAACCAGATTGGCTACACACCGCTGCAAATTGCCTTCCTGTTTCTCTTCTATGAAATTTTTGGCATTGTTACCAACTTTCTCGGTGGCTGGATTGGTTCCCGTTTAGGGCTGAATGTCACCCTTTACGCCGGCATTGGCCTGCAGGTGATCTCGCTGCTCATGCTGACCCCCCTCACCCAAGACTGGCCGTTGTGGTTTGCGGTGCCCTATGTAATGGCGGCACAGGCAATGTCGGGGGTGGCCAAAGACCTAACCAAAATGAGTTCCAAGAGTGCCATTCGCTTGGTAGTGCCCCAAGAGGCGGAGTCGCGCCTCTTTAAGTGGGTGGCGATTCTTACGGGGTCTAAAAACGCCCTCAAGGGGGTCGGCTTCTTTGTGGGCAGTGTGCTGTTGACATTAGCGGGCTTTACCGCCTCCCTGTGGATCATGGCGATCGCCCTCATTCTGATCATGTTTACCGGTTTTTTGCTGCCACGGGGGATGGGGCAGATCAAAAAGAAAATCAAGTTTCGTCAACTCTTTTCCAAGAGCAAGGAGATCAATATCCTTTCCGCTGCCCGCTTTTTCCTCTTTGGGGCGCGGGATGTCTGGTTTGTGGTAGGCCTGCCGGTCTATCTCCAAAGTGTTCTCAACTGGTCATTTTATGAAGTGGGGGGCTTTCTCGCTTTGTGGGTCATTGGCTATGGCGGTGTGCAGTCTGCGGCACCGGTTTTGTTGAAATACCTCAATCGCGGTCGGCCTCCCCAAGCAGCCACTATCCAATTTTGGACATTTACACTGACGATTGTCCCGGCCGTCATTGCCTTGGGCTTGATGAGTGATTGGAACCCCAATGCCGTGATTATTGGCGGTTTGCTCCTTTTTGGTTTGATTTTTGCCATGAATTCGGCAGTCCACTCCTACTTGGTGCTGGCCTACACCGATGATGAAAAAGTAGCCTTGAATGTTGGCTTTTACTACATGGCCAATTCTGGAGGGCGACTGGCGGGAACTGTGCTCTCTGGTCTTATCTATCAAATTTGGGGCATTGTCGGCTGTCTGTGGATTTCGATGGTTTTCGTTCTCTGCGCGGGGATGATTTCCCTAAAGCTGGAAGATCCAAAACGGCAGCAGCCTTATCCCTCCTTGGCTGTGGGTGATGGTGAATAAATGCAACATTTCCCCAGATAAACAGCAACTGACTAAAATGAAGGTACAGCCCTCGGCAAAAGGATGCGCGCGCTCAGCACCCAAACAGGGTCAGCATTCTCTCTTGTGTGTCCCCTATCCCTTAGAAAAGGGCTGTATGGTGAGGTTCCCCGAGGAAGTGCCATTATGCTGCTCCCCCAAGAAATCATTGGCCAAAAAGTGTGGTTAGAAGTGGAACCCGAAGATGCCTACTATGCGGGTGAGAAAATTCGTGTCCAGGCAGAAATTAGCCAGCCCACTGCTCCCCCGTGGTACTATGCTCGCTACATTAACCCGCCGCGTTGGTTCCGCACCCCAGGACAGTGGCTGACCCACCATGAGGCTGAGATGGCTGTGCTCCTGAGTCCCGTACTGGAGGATTTGGAGCGGGAGGAAGAAGACTACAACAGCGATGGACTGACGAATGGGGATTTTAGCGATCGCTAGGAAAACCGAGGTGGCGATCGCCGGCAGTTGGCTGTTATACTAATCTTTATCAACAGCGGTGTAGTGACAGCACCCATGAACCTTCAACGCTGAAAGGTTCAGAATCCTCCTTCCTTTAGAGAGGCAGGAGTGTCATTTGTGGAGATTGTTTGGGTGTGGTGGGCAATGTCCCGCCTTTTTTATTATGCAGATACAAATGCTTTTGCCGGTCGTGCAAACTCTGGCGCAGCAGGTTGCCAATCAAGAACACCTCAATTTAGTTAGCGTGCAGTGGCTAACCCATCAATCGCCACCCATTTTGCGGGTGGAGGTGCGCCATCCTGAGAATGACACCAGCCTAGAGGATTGTGAACGACTGAGTCGGGCACTGGAGATGGCCTTGGATGGGCTGCCGGAATTGGAGTTTGCCTACGTTCTTGAGGTGTCAAGTCCGGGTCTATCGGATTACTTGAGTAGCGATCGCGACTTTGATGCCTTTCGCGGGTTTCCGGTGCGCGTCACCACCACTGCACCCCATCGGGGCAAAACCCTTTGGGAGGGGACCCTGATTCGCCGCGACGAGGAGAATGTCTATCTCAATCAACGGGGGCGATCGCTGGCGATTCCCCGCTCCCTCATTGCCAGTGTCCAACTGTACACCCCCAGTAGCGAACTCTAGCTCCAATGAATTTCATTCAGTCAATTGAGGTTGTAACCAACAATGACCATCTATCGCTTACCTGGCCTACGGGCCATGATCAATGAAATCAGCCAAGAGCGAAACTTACCTAAACACGCAGTGCATCAAGCCCTCAAAGAAGCACTACTCAAGGGATACGAACGCTATCGCCGCAGTCTGCGTCCCCATCATGGCCACTTTGAGGAAGATCACTTTGCCAACTTTGAAGTGGAACTCGACACCGAGCAAGAGGGCTTCCGCATTTTGGCCACCAAAACAATTACGGAAACAGTGGAGAACCCCGATCGGGAGATTGCCCTGGCCGATGTGATTGAGGTGGTTCGGGATGCCCGTGTCGGCGATACGGTGTTGTTGGATGTGACCCCTGATCATCAGGAATTTGGCCGTATGGCCGCCATGCAAACCAAGCAAGTGCTGGCGCAGAAACTGCGAGATCAACAGCGTCGCCTTGTCCAAGAGGAATTTAAAGACCTCGAAGGGACAGTACTTGTGGGGCGTGTCCTGCGCTTTGAGCGGCGATCGGTGATTATGGCTGTGCGCAGTGACGCCAGCCAGCCAGAAGTGGAGGCCGAACTGCCAAAACGGGAACAACTGCCCAACGATAACTACCGCGCCAACTCCACATTCAAGGTGTATCTCAAGCGCGTCAAAGAGGGGCCGCAACGGGGACCCCAATTGGAGGTTTCCCGTGCCGATGCCGGCCTGGTGGTCTATCTCTTTGCGAATGAAGTGCCCGAAATTGAAGATGAGGTGGTGCGGATTGTTGCCATTGCCCGTGAAGCCAATCCCCCCACTCCCAAAGTCGGCCCCCGCACCAAAATTGCTGTGGATACATTAGAGCGGGATGTCGATCCTGTAGGTGCTTGTATTGGGGCACGGGGATCTCGCATTCAAGCGGTGGTGAATGAACTGCGGGGCGAAAAAATAGATGTCATTCGCTGGTCGCCGGATCCCGCCACCTACATTGCCAATTCCCTCAGTCCGGCACCGGTGGAAGAGGTGCGGCTAATTAACCCCGAAGCGCGTATTGCCCATGTTCTTGTAGCACCGGATAAGGTCTCCCAAGCCATTGGTAAAGAAGGTCAAAATGTGCGCTTGGCAACTCGCCTAACGGGCTGGAAAATTGAGGTGCGCGACAGCTCCCAATACAACTACGAAGAGGAGGATCGCTTGGCCATGGCCGCCCTTGAAGAACAGGTCGCCAGTTAGGGATGTCATGACTCTCCCCCAACGCCGCTGTGTGTCCTGTGGCCGATTGGCTGAGCGCTCAGAATTTTGGCGCGTCGTCCGGTGCTGGCCTGATCAACGGGTGCAGTTGGATCGAGGAATGGGGCGATCGGCCTACTTATGTCGTACAGCTGAATGTCTCAAAGTGGCCAAACAAAAAAAACGCTTGGCGCGATCGCTCCGCTGTCCCATTCCTGAGGAGATTTTTACCACCCTAGCTGCTCGCTTAGATCCCCCTCCCAACCATGACTGACTCCCCCATTTGGCAACCCTTTACACAAATGAAAACGGCGGATCCACCGCTAAAGGTGGTGGGTGCCCAGGGTGCCCGTCTTGAACTCAGCGATGGTCGGCAGATTATTGATGCTATTTCCAGTTGGTGGGTCACCCTCCACGGCCATAGCCATCCTCTGCTGGCGCAAGCCCTTTACAAGCAGGCACAAACCCTTGAGCACGTCATTTTTGCCGGCTTTACCCATGAGCCGGCAGAGCAGCTTGCCCAACTGTTGTGTGCCCACAGCCCAGCGGGGTTACAACGGGTCTTTTTTTCCGACAATGGCTCCACAGCAGTCGAAGTAGCCCTGAAGATGGCTTACCAGTATTGGCAGCGGCGAGATCAACCCCAGCGATCGCGCTTTATTGGCTTTGTCGGCGGTTACCATGGCGATACCCTAGGCGCAATGACTGTGGGTCAAAGTTCCCCGTGGTGGCAACCCTTCCAGCCCCTGCTTCCTCCCCTAACCCTTTTGCCCTACCCAGCAACCTATCCAGGGGATCCAGAGGTAGAAACCAAGGAGGCACAGGCGATCGCTCAACTGGAGGACACCCTCAAAGCGGCCCCAGAAACCTACGCTGCCCTCTTTATTGAACCCTTGGTGCAGGGAGCTGCGGGGATGCGCATGTGCCGTCCCACGTTTTTGCAGGCAATTTCTGAGATTGCCAAGGCCTACGGAGTATTAGTGGTCTATGACGAGGTGATGACGGGGTTTGGTCGTACCGGTGCCCTTTTTGCCTGTGAGAAAGCAGGAACGCAACCAGATCTGCTGTGTTTGTCCAAAGGCTTATCGGGAGGCTGCTTGCCCATTGCAGTAACCTTGGCAACGGAGGAAATTTACCAAGCCTTTTATGATGACGACCCAACGCGAGCCTTTTACCATAGTCATTCCTACACAGGCAACCCTTTGGCCTGTGCAGTAAGTGTGGCTTCGTTCCAGTTGTTGCTCTCAGAGCCAGAGCGCTACCAAAGTTTAGAAACACGCCATTGGCAGTGTCAACAGCAGTATCTTGCCGATCTCAACAATCTCAAGCAATTTCGTACCTGTGGCACAATTGCGGCCATGGAATTAGAAACTGAAGCCTCCTACTTTAGTGAGCTTGTGCCCCAACTGCGGCGCCGCTTTATTGAGCTTGGGGTTCTGCTGCGGCCTTTGGGGAATACGGTGTATATTTTGCCCCCCTACTGCGTTACCGACGGGGAATTAGCCACCGTTTATCAAGCCATCCGTCAAGTGGCAATCGAGGTTGCCGAAGGTTATTTCACGGCAGCTTCTGCTTGAGTGGCCATGTAGCTCAGCAGCCAGTTGACAGCAGTGGCACGGCGGGTACGGCGGGGGGTCAGTTCCTTGATTTCATAGCCAGGAAAGCCCAGCTGTTCCTTGAGCAGTTGTTTGTGGGCAGGAGGAATCGAGCGTGTCAGTTTGACAATGGCGGGGCGGCTACCAATGAAGTCCGGCGGTTGGGGATAGTCTTGCTGCCATTCTGGGGGCACGCGATCGCTCTGCCAAGTTTGAGTATCGGTGTTATAGCGATAACCCAAGCAGTGCCACAGAAGCTGATTTACCGTCGCATCATCCAATTCATCATTGAGAATTTGCCACAATGTGGTTTCTGTGAGAGGGGGGAGTTGCAAATCAGAACCGCTCATTGCCTCGCTGTTCATCGCGATAACTATAACTATTTAATCATATTGGAATCTTAGCCATCGCTCCATTGCACTGAGTCATTCTTCATGTTTGATCGGAATAGCGATAAGGGCGAGACCACGCTTTCGCCGGATTAGAGGGCAGAATCCGCATCCAGTGGCGACTTAAAGGAGGCGAAATAAGAGTGCGCAGGAGCAACCATAGAGTTTGCAATTCACTGGGCGCTTTCTGCCATTGCCAGCGGTTGGGTTCACAAAAAAGTAAGGCGACCAATTGGCGATATTGAGCGCAGGTCAGGGGATCGAAATAAATCTTTAGGGTCGTTTGATTGGGCATATCAACAATTTGGCCGCTGAGGTCAATGCCTGCCTCCAACAGCCGACAGGTAAGGGAGACACCCATCGCAGAGGGGGGGAGGGGTTGGTGCAGATGAACAATCGCCCCTCCTTCAGAAAGGCGAATGGTTTTGCCCCAAAGGGCAGTGGCTTTATCCCAAGCAAGATGGAGTTCAACCGTTTGCTGCACATTGAGCCAATCATAGGGATCGGGGCGGGGGCGATCAATGAGGCTATAAAGCGCAAGGGCGAGAACAATTAAATTGTAGAGATTCCAGATCCATGCCAGGAGCAGCCCCTTGGTGTGTAATGCCTGCCAATTCAAGACAGCGGCGGCAGCGGAAAGCACAAACAGTAGCAAAAGAGGGACAGCGAGATGCCACTGAACTCGGTAGCGATCGCGATAACTCCCCTTAGGGGTCACCCAGAAGCCCTGACCAAAGGGACGCAATAACGTGTCAATCACCGTTAAGGTCAAGGGCACACACTGAATCACCGCATAGATATCCGACACAAAGGCAGAGCGACTTTGGCCATTGAGCCAGCGGAACGTACCCACTAGGAGCCAATAATAGGGCACAAAATAGTAGAGCCACTGCCGCAGGCTGGTTTCAAGGGGTACCACCCCCCCAAAAGCAGCAACTAGGGGCAAAAGCAGCAACAGCAAACGCAGGGGACTGTGGAACCACTGCGTGATTCCCTCCAAGTGGGCAAGGCGCTGAAGCCAACTGAGATTGGGCACCCGCAGTGGACTTGCTGCAATGAATAATCCTTGGAGGGTGCCCCGTGCCCAGCGTTGCCGTTGACGAATATGCGCCGTGATTTCCTCCGCACACAGCCCCGCACTGAGACTTTCGTTGAGGTAAATTAGCCGATGACCTGCTGCCGCCAATTGAATTCCTGTGTAGTAGTCCTCACTGAGAGATTCGGTGACAAAGCCGCCAATGGCCTCTAGGGCCGACCGCCGCACCACAAAGGAACTGCCGTAGCACAGTGCTGTTTCAATGCCATCCCGCAGGACTTGATAATGACGGGAGAAGATCTCCACCTCTTGGGGCAGGTGCTCCTCGAGGCCAAGGTTGCGAGCAATAGGATCCGGGTTGTAAAAGCTCTGGTAGGTTTGGACAAGGCCAATATCAGCCCTTTGAAAAAAACCCACAGTGCGGGTGAGAAAGTTGCGCGTGGGAACAAAATCAGCATCAAAAATCGCAATCAGTTCACCCTGAGTATGGGCAAGGGCATGGTTGAGGTTACCTGCTTTGGCGTGGCGATTGTCTGGACGGCTGAGGTACTCACAGCCTAATGCCAAGGCCAATTCCCGTAGGGCAGGGCGACGGGTATCGTCAAGAACATAAATACGTTTGTGAGGATAGTCAAGGGCTTGGCAGCCGACAATCGTGCGTTGCAAAATGGTCAGGGGTTCATTGTAGGTGGGAATAAAAATATCCACCCAAGGTTGATAGTGGCCACTTTTGACCGCAAAGGCAGCGGCATCGGCTTGAGGACGACGATTTTTGATGTGCAAAAGTAGGTACAGTTGCAAGCCATAGCCCGCCATCATAAAACTTTCAATGCCCAGCAGGAGTAAACTGAAAGCCGCCTCCAGGGGGGTGCGCAGATTGAGGGTGGCTAGCGATCGCCACAGCAGATAGTGAAGCATCAAGGCCATTAAACTGCCCACCACTATGACCCGCGCCCACAACTGCTGCACCTTGCCCCAGCGCAAAACGACACTGCTGAGAACCCCCATCAAGCACAATGGCCAAAACAGCCATGGTGTGTCTAAATATTCAACGGCGAGCCAAGGAGTGACGGTGGACATTGGTGAAGCCTTCATCAAAGGTTGAAGGAGATTCAAGGCGTTGTCGAGCGATCGCTATCCATTGCAGCACCACCCTCAGATACTAAAATAATCTAACGAAATGTAAACCAGCCCTTAGACAAGAACCACTTCTTTAAGGTTCCCCCCAGTGGCGATTGCCCCTAGCTGTATGTCAGGATGAATATCACTCAATGCCAGTTTCACGCCATGACGGATTTCCCAGAGGGGACGAAGTTGCCCCCCTTCGTTTTTCACAACCAGTTCCAAGGGTGGATGGAAGTTTATGCACCAGTGCAACGCTACGAAACTTACCTCAACAATCACCAAGAATGGTTTCATCGCTGCGCCCATCCCATGAAAGTAGAACCGGTGGGTAAGCATGGCTACATTCTCACCATTGGTCGCTACGGTTCCCATGGCTATGAAGTAGAACCCAAAATTGGCCTACACTTGCTGCCCCAAGAGCAGGGAGTCTATCGCATTGAAACGATTCCTGTGCCAGAGCAGCCATTTTTGAACTATGAGGTCAATTTTCAAGCGGCCATGGCCTTAGTACCGATGCGAGCCACCCCTGAAACCGATAGCGACCTGCTGGTACTGAATGTGATGGACTACACTAGGGTCAATTGGGAACTGGATTTGCGGGTGGCAATGTACTTCCCACGGTTTATCTACCGCCTGCCCCATAGACTAGTCCAAGGAACGGGCAACCGTGTGTTGGCGCAAATTGTCCGCCAAGTCTCCTACCGCCTGACGGCAAAGGTTCAAGAGGATTTCCACAAAACTATTGGCCTAAACTTAGGCAAACGGTGGCGGCGCAAACGCTTCCATGCTGAGCGGGTACGCACCCTCACCCCAACCCCTGATACGCTTGACGAGCCTGAGCCACCTGCTGCTTGAGCAGAGTTACATCGCTGCTGAGTTGACTGCCCATACCAATGGCGATCGCCCCCGCTCTCCAGAGGGGCACCACATCCTCCCAGCCGATACCTCCGCAGGGGATTAAGGGAATCTCAGCACACAGGGGTCGCAATGCCCGCAGGTAGCTTGCACCCCCCACCGCCATAATTGGAAATACCTTGACCGCCACTGCCTTGGCTTGCCAAGCGTGGAGAATTTCCGTTGGCGTCAAGGCGCCCAAAATCAAGGGCAGGTTTGCCCGCTGGGCAATGGGAATCAGCTCCGTAGCTGTGTGGGGAGTCACTAGAAACTGTGCGCCGGCGGCAACTGCCGATTCAACCATTTGTGGGTTGCTTAAGCTGGCCGCACCAAGAGTGCAGTTGGGATATGCTTGGCGGAGTTGCCGCAACACCAAAGCTGCATCGGGAATTGTCCAAGCCACCTCTAGGCAGGAAAACCCTGCTTCAATGTAAACCTGAGCGCGGGCGATTGCTTCAGCAGGATCAGCTGTACGCACCACGGCAATCAGGGGCAGACCTTGCAAAAACTCTAACTGCTGCAGCTTGGGCATGGCGTCATAACCATTCAGTAAGGAGATGGGAGGGCAGTGATATGATGAAAGTTTTCCCTCCCCTAAACTACGGTATATTGGCAATACCCTTGCGAGTCTCACATGGGTGATAGCGTCAAAATTCTAAGTGAAAATCGCCAAGCGCGCTTTCAATACGAAATTCTGGACACCTATGAATGTGGTCTTGTGCTGCTCGGCACTGAGGTCAAGTCTATTCGCGCTGGCAAGGTCAATTTACGGGATGGCTTTGCCCGCATCCGCAATGGTGAAGCGTGGTTGATGAATGTCCACATTTCGCCCCACGAGAGTAGCCACCAATCCTATAACCATGACCCCCTACGCGATCGCAAGCTCCTTCTTCACAAGCAAGAAATCCGCAAGCTAGTGGGCAAAGTGGAACAAAAGGGACTGACCCTTGTGCCCCTTAAGCTTTACCTCAAAAATGGTCGAGTCAAGGTCTCCTTAGGGCTGGCTCGCGGCAAGAAACTCCACGACAAACGCCAAGACCTCAAGCAGCGGCAAGACAAACGGGAAATGGAGCGGGCAATGAAGCAGCGCTAAGTTTAGCTTTGCGGTTTCGGGAGTGGGCTGGCTTCTGTACTGACGGGCAGGACTGGTGCAGGAGTAGGGCTAAGTGTACCTCCTGTTGCCGCCTCCCAAGAGTCATTGCTGAAATACACATGGCCAAGCACGTTTCCTTCATAGGTGCGCCGCGTTAACCGCCATGTGGGTTCCAGATGGAACTTGAGAAACTGTCCCTCCTGCAGGCCATGGGTACGACCAATAATCATCCGCTGGCCACCGCGATTGCTGCTGCCGACAAGGAGTAACTCGCCATCTCCTCTTTCAATGCGCAGATTGTACTGCAACCCTAAATCTTGTTGAGCCACCCGAATCGAGTAGCCATTGCTATCGGTGGCACGACCACAAATGCCCGTGAAGTCAAACGTCGTCAACAGTGGATCGATCACCACGGGGTTACTGCCCGATTCACTCCAGCAGGGACGAGTATCCTTGATCTGCTCGACCACCAGTAAGCGATACCCACCGCGGGCAAGGGGCATGGCCATTACTACATAGCGGCTTTGATCCACCTCTGTTTGTGTAAACATATTGGCTTGGGCAGGCCGAGGGGCAATTGCTCCTAAATAAGCTAAAGTCAGTAGGCTCAGGCCGAGTTTCTGCCAGTATTTCATAGGGACACTCCTCAACAGAACTTGGAGGTTTTGACAGCTAAAGATATGCTACTGTTCCACTACGATCCACGCCGATGGCCTATCAAGATTCTAGAAATTATTTTTCAGATTTTCAGATCTCGGCGGTGAGCAGTTAGGTCTAGGCCAATCACCTGGGTATGTTGCCCCCGTGCTTGGGTGACACCAATGGTACGCTGAGCTGCTTCAATCATTGGTCGCCGCAGACTGACAACGAGAAACTGTGCTGCTTGGCTCTGCTGCTGAATCATTTTGGCTAGGCGCTCAACATTGGCGCCATCGAGAAACATATCCACTTCATCAAGGGCATAAAAAGGAGAGGGGCGATAGCGTTGTAGGGCAAAAATAAAACTTAGCGCTGTTAGGGATTTTTCGCCCCCCGACATTGAGGTCAAGCGTTGCACGGGTTTACCCTTGGGGTGTGCCACCAGATTCAAACCCCCTGCAAAGGGATCCTCTGGCGTTTCCAGTTGTAAATAGCCATCGCCATCGGCAAGGGTGGCAAAAATGGTTTGGAAGTTGGCATTGACCGCATCAAAAGCTTCACGGAAGGATTGGTGACGCAGTGTGGTGAAGTTCTCAATCCGCAGTAGGATCTCCGTGCGCTCGGCTTCTAGAACGGCGAGCTTTTCCTGTAGCTCACTGAGCCACCCTTGTGTCTCCTCAAATTCTTGAATTGCCAGCATATTAACGGGTTCCATAGCGCGGAGCTGTTTTTCTAGGGCTTGGCACTGCTGCTGAATGTCGCTGAGGGAAAGGCCAGCGGGCACTTCGGGTAATGGCTGCGGTAAAGGGGGTACCTCAGTGGTGCTCAATTCCTGAAGTTGTGCTTGCAGCGTGGTAAGGGTATCGCTGGCTTTTTGGTATTCCCATTCCAGTTGTTGATAGTCCTTTTGAGCCTGCCGCAGTTGGTAGTCTTGGCGATCGCGATTGCTTTTAAGGTGACCGAGACGGGCGTCTAGCTCCCTCAGGGCAGTTTGCGTCCTTTGAATTTGTGTGGCCAAGTCCCCAAGGGTTTGATCGAGAGCTTGCTGCTGGCACAGTGTCTCCTGTTGGGCTTGGCGCAGTTGCCGTATCTCCTGCTCTATTTGGCGTTGGTCTTGCTTTAGTTGCTCGAGTTGGCGCTGGCGATCGCTCAAGGCTTGATCCACCGCCTGGAGGGCGGCCACATGGTCAGCGTGGATTTTCTCCTGTGCTTGAATTTGTTCCTGAAGTTGCTGCCACTGCTGATGGCAAGGATTGGCTTCAAGGGCATTGAGGGCAAGACGTTCTGCGGCAAGTTCAGCTTCCAGTTGAGGAAGATGAGTCTCTAGGTGCGCGAGTTCAGTTTCTGCGGTGGTTAACTCTTGGCTGAGGCGCTGCTGTTGCCGCTCTAGGTCTGCCTGTTGGCCATGGAGGCGGTGTTGTTGCTGTTGGAGTTGCTCCCATTGCCGCTGGCGATCGCGATGGTTTTGACGCGCCTCGCTTAAGGCTTGGCTTAGTTCATTGACTAGCTGCTGTTTTTGACTGCGCTCTTGTAAGAGGCGATCCAGTAAGTGCTCCAATTCCCCAAGGCGATCGCGCAACAGTTGAGCTTCTGTCAACTCTTGGGGGGGAATGCCCTGACCAAAATGGAGCAGGTTGGTGCGACTGTGGCTCCCCCCCGTCATTGCCCCTGAGGGTTCCAGTAAGTCCCCTTCCAGGGTTACCATCCGATACTGTCCCAAGTATTGTCGCGCTGCCTCAAGGGTCTCAAACACCAGCGTACTGCCAAACACATAGGCAAAAATTGGCGCATATTGCGGTTCAAAGGTAACGAGATTCAGGGCATAGTCAACACAGCCCACTAAGGCAATGGGAGGGAGAGTCTTGGGACGTGCCATCTGATTCAAGGGCAAAAATGTTGCTCTGCCGGCCCGTTCCCGTTTGAGAAGGGCGATCGCGGCCGCTGCCACACGGTCATCTACGACAACGATATTTCCTAGGCGTGCGCCAGCTGCAATTTCTAACGCCAGTTGATAGCGGGGTTCCACCTGCCCCAGCTGCGCCACCAGCCCCAGTACACCCGGTATCCCAGCACTTAAAACCAGTCGAGTCGCCAAGCTCCCTTGGGTTTCTTGGACGGCCTGTTGCCGCGCTTCCAGTTGATCTAGCTCCCGCTGCTTTTGTCGCTGTTCTCGCTCAAGGCGTTGATGGGTTTCTGCGGTTAAGCGCAATTGTTGCTGTACGGTTGCTAAGTCTTGGGCAAGGATTTGCAGTTGCTGCTCCTGCTGGCCGACTGCTGTCTTGGCTAGGGTAAGGGTCTTTTCCAATTCCAGTTGTTGGGCATTGAGGAGAGTGAGCGCTTGATTGAGTTCCCCCTGGCGCTGGCGCAACTGTTGCGATCGCTCCTGAAGGCGAGAAAGCTCACTGCGACTCGGTTCCAGTTCATGGATCAGAGCCTCAATCCGCTGCCGCCGCCGACTGTGCTCCTGAAACCAAGCTTGGGCAGCTGTATTCAGCTCCTGAGCCTGCTGCCGCAGGGCGTCGAGGGTAGCTTGGCTGGTGGCAACTGCTTGGAGTAAGGGGGGGCGATCGCCCTGTTGCTGTTCTAACTCTTCAGCGAGTTGCTGTTGCTGCAACCGTTGACTGTGGTACTGGGCTTGTCGCTGCTGTAGTTGTTCCCCCAACTGTTCCTGCTGCTGTTGGTAGGCGGTTTGCTGGCGTTGACACTGGCGCTCTTGGGCATGGAGAGCCGCCAACGCTGCTTGCAGGCGGAGGTACTCTTCTTCGCCGAGGGTTTTCACCTGTTGATTGAGTTGTTCTAGCGTAACGGCTGCCACTTCAATCTCCCGTGCTTTTTGCTGCAGCTGTGCTTGGCGTTGGTCTTGCTCTTTTTGCAGGGCTTGAATCTGGGCTTGCAGCCGTGTTTTTTCCTGTTCACGGGCTTGCCATTGGCGCACCAGTAGCCATTGCTCTCGCTCCTGCAGTTCCAATCGTAGAGCTTGATATTTTTCAGCTTGCAGGCGATCCCGTTGCAGGCGATCGCGCTGTCGCATCAATTCTTGCTCAACAATGCGCAAGCGTTCTTCACGCTCCTTGACCGTATCTAACTTTTCGCGAGCTTGGGCAATCTTACGGTCAAAATCCGCCACCCCCGCCAACTCGTCAATAATTTCCCGCCGTGCCTTGGCATTCATGGAAATAATGCTGGTGATATCCCCCTGCAAGACGACGTTATAGCCTTGGGGATAGATACAAAACGCCTGCAACTGGTCGTGGAGTTCATTCAGCGTGCAGGGTTGATCATTTACCGCATAAGTTGAGGTATAGGTGCCCTGCTTAGTTACCCGCAGTCGCCGCGTCACCCGCCATTCAGTTTCGGCATCCAGTGCAAAGGTCACCGTAACTCGCGTTTCGACAACACTATGGCCACGCCGCGTTTGGCTATGGTTCACCAAATCTGGCAATCGTTCTGCCCGCATCCCTTTAGACCCCGCAAGGCCGAGGGCAAAAAGCAACGCATCCAAAAGATTCGACTTCCCTGAGCCATTCGGGCCTGAAATGACCGTAAACCCCGGCAGCAGCGGAATCACCGTTGTGCCGCTAAAGGACTTAAAATTTGTGAGTTCTAACTGCTTGATGTACACAACTAAGGAAGCCGCTCAACGATATACACACTGTGGGCAGGCCAGTCGAACATGGCTCAGTAGCTTTGGCCAAGTAGGTATAGAACCGCCAATGATCATTTGTATCCGCCCTGTTGTTCCCGAAGGCACACTTGGGAAAATTCTTTCCATTCTTCAGGAATTTGGCATACTTTCTCCTTCCCCGTTGGCTGATAGACCGGTTTGCCCATTGGGCGATAACGGAGCGTGCCACTGTAATACTCCTGAATGCGTTGACGGGCTATCTCCACATAGGTTATTTCCCTTTCGCAACCCATTGCCCGCCTATTGTGCATAAGCGCAGCAATCAATGCAGAACCAACGCCCATGTAGGGATCGAAGACCCAATCCTCTTTATTAGTCAGTGCCAGCACACAACGTTCAACCAGCTCAATGGGAAACTGGCAAGGGTGGATCGTCTTCTCTGGATGGTTAGACTTGACGTTGGGAATATCCCAAATCAGGGCTTCCCAGTCTTGCACCAGAACTTCCCATACGTCCGATGGGTTCTTTCCAAGAGGATTGCCGGATGGTTTCCCTTTGTTTGGACCCTTAAAGTGTCGTTTACCTGGGTATTTTGCTGGAACCCGAACCGAGTCAAGGTTGAAGATGTAATTATCGGATTTGGTGAACCATAAAATAGTCTCGTAACGCCCTGAAAAGCGCCTAGAGGCATGTAATCCGTGTCCAAATTTCCAAACAATGCGATTACGTAATTTCATGCCCAGCCCTTTGAAAATCGGATAATAGAGAATATCAAGGGGGTAAACTTCTCCATCTTCAACAAAATTACCAACTTGCCAGCAAATACTGCCATCTTCTCTTAAGATACGGTGAAGTTGAGTAATTAATTGCAACTGGATTTTGAGATATTGATCAACTGACAGGCGGTTCTCATACTCTTTGCCTAGGTTATAGGGGGGCGAAGTTACAACTAGGGTAACCGAATTATCGGGAATTTGTTTCACGAAATCGTTAACATCACCAGAAAAAATAGTAACACGAGCGTCTGGTTTGAAATTTGTTTCGATGGGTGCGATAGATTTGATAGTAGATAACAATGGAATTTGATTCAAACTGTACTCCTGCACTCTATTAGGCCTAGGGATTGATCTCACCTTTGATTTTGCTATGCCCATTATGCCGAAAGGGGATTCCCTTGTTTGCCGCGAAAAATTAGGTTAGAATAAATAACTCATAGTCGTTTCGAGTTTGTTTTAGCCATGACACCGCCACGGATTGAAAATGTTGTCATTATTGGTTCTGGCCCTGCGGGCTACACCGCAGCTATTTATGCGGCTCGCGCTAACCTCAAGCCCTTTATGTTTGAAGGCTATCAAATTGGGGGGTTGCCGGGGGGACAACTCATGACCACCACCGAAGTGGAAAACTTTCCCGGCTTTCCTGAGGGCATTCAAGGGCCACAACTGATGGCACGGATGAAGGCGCAAGCAGAGCGCTGGGGCACAGAGATGGTTACCGAAGATGTGATTCAAGTGGACTTTAGTCAACGCCCGTTTCTCATTAGCTCGGCGGAGCGGCAGGTGTATGCCCACAGCGTGATTATTTGTACCGGTGCGACGGCCAAACGGCTCCATCTTCCTGGCGAAGAGCAGTATTGGACGAAAGGGGTGTCCGCCTGTGCCATTTGTGATGGGGCAACGCCAATTTTCAAGGATGTCGAGTTGGCGGTCATTGGCGGCGGCGATAGTGCAGCGGAGGAAGCAGTCTATCTCACCAAATATGGCTCCCACGTTCATCTCCTTGTCCGCAGTGACAGGATGCGAGCCAGTAAGGCGATGCAGGATCGCGTGTTTGCCAACCCCAAAATTACAGTACACTGGCAAACCGAAGCTCGGGAAATTCTTGGCGATGGCAATTTAATGACAGGTCTGCGGATTATCAATAAAGCCACAGAGGAAGAATCCATCCTGCCGGTGCGCGGTCTATTTTACGCCATCGGTCACACACCCAATACCCAACTTTTCAAGGATTTTCTGGAATTGGATAGCGTCGGCTATATCATCACCCGCCACGGGACACAGACGAATGTGGAAGGAGTTTTTGCTGCAGGAGATGTGCAAGACCATGAATACCGCCAAGCGGTAACAGCGGCAGGCAGTGGTTGTATGGCTGCCCTTGATGCAGAACGCTGGCTTTCGGCGCGGGGTCTGATTCAGGAGTTTCATCAAACGGAAACCAAGACTAAACCTGAAGAAACGGCGAAACCCACTGCATCCCCAGAACAAGCCTTTGATCCCAATGCCGTTAAGCATCGGGGCAGCTATGCCTTGCGCAAACTCTTCCATGAGAGCGATCGCTTGCTGTTGGTGAAATATGTCTCCCCCACCTGTGGTCCGTGCCATACCCTCAAGCCCATTTTGGATCGACTGGTGGATGAATTTGACGGCAAGGTGCAATTGATTGAAATTGACATCACTGAAGACAGCGCGATCGCCGAGCAAGCAGGGGTGACTAGCACGCCCACCATTCAACTGTTCAAAAATAAAGAACTCCTGGAGGTAATGGTGGGGATGAAACCTAAGAGTCAGTACCGCGAAACCATCCAGCGCTATCTCGGCGCTCCAGTGACGTGATTAGCGAGATTGGACTCCTCACTGTTGCCGGCTTAGGGGCAGGTTTTGTCAATGCGATTGCCGGTGGGGGAACACTGATTAGTTTTCCTGCCCTAGTGGCGATCGGCTTGCCGCCGCTGGTTGCCAATCTTACGAGCACGGTGGCTTTGGTTCCCGGTTATTTGGGAGCCACAGTGGCACAACGCCAAGATCTGAAGGGTCAGCAACGGCGTCTTGGTTGGTTGTTTCCCAGCGCTGTGACAGGGGGCATCACAGGGGCAGTGTTACTGCTGCACACCAATGAGGCGCTATTTAATGCCTTGATTCCCTATTTGTTGCTTCTAGCTGCTCTTCTTTTGGGCATTCAGGAACAGGTGCGGGCTTGGTTACAGCGGCCGGCGAGTTCGCCAGTTGTTTCGGAAGTGGGTGCTATTCCCCTTG
This sequence comes from Thermosynechococcus sp. Uc, assembly GCF_029335995.1. NCBI lineage: Bacteria > Bacillati > Cyanobacteriota > Cyanophyceae > Acaryochloridales > Thermosynechococcaceae > Thermosynechococcus > Thermosynechococcus sp. Uc. The sequence continues at coordinate 14,893 of NZ_JARJMS020000041.1, read as the reverse complement.
TATTTCTGGCTGCGGTCTATGGGGGTTATTTTGGTGCGGGTGTGAGTGTGATTCTGCTAGCAGTCCTAGGCATTGTGCTTGGGGACAGCCTGACGCGCCTCAATGGGTTAAAGCAAGTTTTAGCCTTTGGGATCAATGGTGCTGCTGCTGCCTTTTTTATCCTGTCGGGGGAGGTGGTGTGGCCTGTTGCTGTGGGAATGGCGATCGCCACCATTGTTGGCGGTATTTTGGGGGGTCAATTTGCCCGCGCGGTTAACCCCGTGCTTTTACGCCGCATTGTGGTTTTTTGGGCGGTCATACTGGCAATCATTTACTGGCTGCGACAGCGATAAATCCCCCGCTGCGGATTGTGAATTCCACAGAATTGACCCAAAAAGCCCGTGACGAGGATTGAACTCGTGACCTCACCCTTACCAAGGGTGTGCTCTACCACTGAGCTACACGGGCAAGAATTCCAAGAATTTTATCATAGCCCATTAGGGAAACAATTGTACCACTGAGCTACTAGTTTTTCTTAAAAATTGCGACGAGAGAAGATCAAAGTGGCGATCGCCAGCAGTGCCACGGTATAAATTACTCCATAAAAGGCGTTGACCCCCAGTTCTAGGGGGGATGGTAACATCCCATAGACCGCCGTATTTTTAAGGTCTAGGCGAGATAAATCAGGAAAGATAAGATAGAGCAACTGCAACAGTTGGCGCACACCCTCACTCTCAATTCTTTGACCCAGCCGAACCAAGTTTTGGCTAAAGTGCCCCATAAAGTAGAGGGCGACTGTTAACAGCGTTGCAATCAGAGAGCTAGTAAAACTCCCAAAGAGCAACGCTGCCGCCGTAAGCAGCGATAGCTGAAGCACAATGTAGAGAGCAGTTACTATTAAAGGACCCGCGGGATAGGCAAACTGATTTAAACTCATCAAAATAAACAGGATCAGCGTCATCAGTGCCACTAGCACCAGCAAGACCGCCGAAAGACCTAAATGCTTGCCAATGATAAATTCTGCCCGACTGATGGGCTTTGCCAACATCACCAAGATGGTGCGTTTTTCTACTTCTTTGTTGAGAAGACCACCCCCCACAAAGGCGGCAATCATTAGACCAAAGAGGGAAATTCCCGCCATCCCTACATCGAGGCTGATTTTGTCTTGGGTTCCTGCTGATACCTGCCCCAAAATGAGAATTGCTACGGCGAGGCTGAGGGCAAAGAGCGCCGTGACATAGAGAACCCGCTCCCGCAGAATTTCATTAAAGACATTACGGCTGATTGTCCAAAGGCGACTCAGCGTTAAGGGCAACATCTCCTGTCCCTCTTGAATGTACTTTTGTGTGAACGCAACTAGCCATTCAATCGCAGCTTCCCCATCCTGTTACCAGAGAGGGAGGTGGCGCTCTTACCTACTGCTAGGAACTTTTGCCTTTGCAGCACCCCAGGTCATTTCTGCCTGTGGGTTTGGGGTTGAAGTTGTTCAGACCAACGTTTGGCCTGTTCCCTACGTTGACAAATCGGGTGATTCTCAGAAAAAGGCTACAGCCTGCTTCTGGGAATGCCAAGACCTGCAGGGTCAAAGCCCCTGCGGTGTGCAGTTGTACCTTGCCAAGGTGGTCTTATGTCTACCCAGACGCCCAGAGTGCTTGTCTGGTGGGCAATAGTGCCGTCCTTGGCTGGAAAAATTATACCCCGTCCGCCGCTCACTAGCGATTCCCTAGCGGCACTGCTCAAAGCCAGTGTGTCACAATAGGCGGTGGGGACGCAGTTAGTGAGGTTCAAGTTGATCTTTTTGGAGAGAGTGCACCGTGTCCCTAAATTCAAGGGTTGATTCCCACACCGCTGAGGTGGCCATCCTACGGGTCAGTGGTTTGCGCTGTGTCGGCTGTGTGCGATCGCTAGAAAATCAGTTGAAAGAACAGCCGGGCGTAGATGCAGCGGCAGTGAATCTAGTGACGGGAACCGCCGTTATCACCTATTCCCCTACCGAAACAACCCCAATCGCCATTGTTGAGAGATTGAACCAAGGACGGTTTCAAGCCACTCTTGCAGAAGACAGTGCCCTTTTGGAGCTGCCTGCCCCGTTAGAGGAAACCTCTTTGCCCAGGCTAGGGATCGCCTTTGTGCTCCTCATTCTCTCCAGTGTCGGGCATGGGATTGATCTGCTGCCGGGTCACTGGCCAATGTTGGAAACGATGATCTGGCATTGGGGGTTAGCCACCGTTGCCCTTCTCCTGCCGGGGTGGGAGATCCTACAGGAAGGGATAATAGGCCTGATCCAACGTCACCCCAATATGAATACGCTGGTGGCGCTGGGGGCTTTGGGGGCTTACCTCACCAGTACGGTGGCATGGTTGTGGCCGGCTTTGGGGTGGGAGTGTTTCTTTGATGAACCTGTCATGATCCTTGGCTTTATTTTACTGGGACGCAGTCTTGAGCAACGGGTTCGTCAGCAGGCGCAACGGGACTTGCGATCGCTCCTTGCCCTTCAGCCCCAACAAGCCCTGTGGCAACCCAGTTTGACCACCACTGATCGCTGGCCAATTCCCATCAATCGTATCCAAGTGGGAGACTGGCTGTGGGTGGATGCCGGGGAACCCTTTCCCGCCGATGGCACGATTGTAACGGGAGAAACCTTGGTGGATGAATCCATGCTCACAGGGGAATCTCTACCAGTGGCTAAGGGGGTGGGGGCATCCGTTCTTGCAGGCAGTCGGAATGTGGGGGCTGCAGTCACTCTGCGGGTAGAACGCTGTGGTCGCGCCTCATTTTTAGGACAGATTTTAGACTTGGTGGTGCAGGCGCAAAACCGCAAAGCACCGGTGCAGCAGATGGCGGATGTGGTGGCCGGCTATTTTTGCTATGGGGTGCTGGGGTTGGCAGTGGCAACGGCCCTGTTTTGGAGCGCGATCGCCCCCCATCTCTTTCCAGAATTGACCCATAGCACACCCCTGTTGCCCTTAAAGCTGGCCTTGAGTGTTTTAGTGATGGCCTGTCCCTGTGCCCTTGGCTTAGCCACCCCCATTGCCCTACTTGTGGGCACTAGTCACGCTGCTGCCAAAGGGTTAATTATTCGCGGCGGCGATGTTCTCGAGCGCAGTCAGCAGTTAGACACCATTGTTTTTGATAAGACGGGCACATTGACAATGGGTGAACTGGCAGTGGCCGAGATGAACCTGTATGGCCATTACTCCGCAGAGGAGGTGCTGTGTTTGCTGGCCAGTTTGGAGCATGGAAGTCGTCATCCCCTTGCCGTGGCAATTCAAAAAGCATGGGCGGCCACGGGCAACCCCCCAGAGCAAGCAACGGTCACTGATATCAACAGTGAACTGGGACTGGGGATCAGCGGTTACATTGAGGGGCAGTGCTATCGGGCGGGACGCCTCGATTGGCTACGCGCTCAGGGCGTTGATTGTCCTGCCCTAGAGCTAGAAACCCATGTCGCCCTAGCCTGCGATCGCCAGCTGATTGCAATAGTGACTTTTCGCGATCGCCTACGTCCGGAGGCAGTGAGCACCGTTCAAGCTCTGAAAGCTCAGGGCTATGAGATTCACGTACTCACGGGAGACACCGCCAAGGCGACGCAGCAACTCCTAGAACCCCTCGGCCTACCGCCGACGCATCTCCACACAGACCTACAGCCGCAACAAAAGCTCGCCCTCATTGAAGGGTGGCAGACCCAAGGCAAAATCGTGGCCATGGTGGGGGATGGCATGAACGATGCCCCTGCCTTAACAGCCGCTCAGGTGGGAATTAGTCTGGGCAGCGGTACCGAAGTGGCCATAGAAGCGGCGGATATTATCCTCACTCGCAATCATCTGGAGGATGTGCTTGCCGTGTTGGCTCTCAGCCGTGCCACCTTCCGCAAAATTCAGCAAAACCTCCTCTGGGCAGTAGCCTACAATATCGTTGGTTTACCCCTTGCCGCCGGTGTGGGGTTACTCCTATGGGGACTCAGTCTCACGCCCGGAATTGCTGCGGCTTGTATGGCCACCAGTTCAATTGCCGTTGTCCTCAACTCCCTGAGCCTCCGTCGCCAAAACTAACTCCCGAATCTGCTGGACGGTGGCGTGGGTGAGCCGTTTTTTATGGGGCAGGACAACAACTGCAGGTCCTCGTTTGCATTCTCCCATACAGCCAGTTGCCTTCAGGGTAATGGGGAGCCTTTGGGCTTCTAGTTCTTGCCACAATTCCTTGGCTCCTCGGTGACAGCAGGAAGATTTTTGACACATGAGCACCCTACAGAGCTGAGAACTCTTTGCTGTTGAGGCTTGAGCCGTTGCTAAAAATTCTAAATAGCTTGCCTTGTATTGCTTGACCCAGCCATCATACTTATCGCTGATGGTTCCCGCTAACCGCAGGCGATCGCCCGCCTTGGGGAGTTGCACTAACTCGCGCCGCAGCGACTTTTCCAGCTTAATCCAGACTGTTCCTAGGGCGGTTTTCAAGATTACGACTTTGGGCAGCCCCTTTTTGTAAAACACCTCTTCGACAGTGCCCTCAAGGCTAAATGCTGGCAAATCAATGACACCCAGACCCATGAAAGTGAGACCTTATTAGAATTTTTTCTCAATAAATTGAGTCTAGCATAGAGGGTACAGTCTTGGGCTGATTGCAAATCAAGATCAGATCCCTCTGAGCAGAAAAATCATCTCAACTGGAGAGAATCCGCTCCCACTCTGCTAGTAGGTTATCAATACTCCCATCTGTTGTGCCAGTTACATCTTCTGTAGAGGTGCTATTAAAATGGCTGCCCGTCTCCTCGACACTATTGGGAAAGAGTTCTTCAAGAGTAGGCTGCGTAGCAGAGGGTTCCCCTGAATTGAGACCGGGCATTAAGTAAATTTGGCAAATGTCTGACGGCAGATAGTCCACGATGCGTGCAAGCCCGTCTTCTAAATGCTGGTTGAGTTCCTCAAGGGTGTAGGTTTCCCCTTGAACTTCTAAGTAGGCGCGTACACGCTCAAGACTCCAATGGAATGTCTGCGTCGTTACCAGCACCAAGCGCCCCAGGGGACTGAGGTAGGCAAGGCTGGCTTCTAGATAGCACCAAAGGGGCGGTGGGACATCTTGAAGAACATAGGTAATGTGTTCGATGCCGGGGAGTTCCTCTTGAATCAGGGTGGCGGTGCGATTGACAATCCAGTTGCGCAGGGAGTGAGCTTCCTCATCACCCACTTTCACCCCCTCAGGAGTAAACTCCACAAGGTCAAGGCTGAAAAATAACCCATGCCACACCTTGGCAAAAAGATAGTCCACCTGCACCGGCGATCGCCCGTGGTGCTGCAGCACACTGTAAACAAGGGGGCCGTAGCGACAGTAGAGGGCAACAAAGTAGCAGCCACGATCGCGTTCCTTTTGAAAGTGTTGAACTAATTCCTCATCGGACCAAGTGAGTAACGGCTGAATCAGGGGATGTTGCCGCTCCGCGATTCTGGGAAAGGAGAGAACCTTGACCATGCTCACTGCCACTGAATTAGACACATTGTCCTACGCCTTCGTCAATTGGCCTATGCAGAATTTATTCTCAGTTCAGCCTTGGGTGCGATCGCGAAACAAAGGCAGGTAGTCGCGGCTCTCTGTTCCCAGCCAGCGATCCCAAAAGGTGAAATAGAGGCCATAGTTACAGCGAAATTGGCTGTGGTGCAAACTGTGGTGCGTTGCGCCAATTAGCCACTGCCCCAGCCAATGCTCAGCAAAGCCGCGGGGATAGATCTCCAAATTCAGGTGGTTAATCACACTGGAGACCGTCATCAGGGTCAATAGAATGACAATTGCATAGGGATGCAGCGGCACCAAGAGAATAGCCGCCGGCAGAAAAATTGCCTGCAATAGGGCTTCCCAAGGGTGAAACGAAAAGGCGGTCCAAGGGGAAGGGACAATGCTGTGGTGATGCACGCGATGGACGCGGCGGTAAATTTTGGGGTGGTGCATCCAGCGATGGAGCCAATAGTAATAGGTTTCATGAAGCAGCAGCACAAGACCCATGCTCAAGGGAAAGTAGATATAGTCCCAAAGGGAATTCAACTCTAGATAAACCGCCGTCCAGCCCCACTGCCACATCACTGCGGCAATCGCCCCTGCCAAGGCAAAAATAGCGGCTGTCAGCAACGACCAGCCAAACTCCTGCCAAAATTGTCCCCGCTGGTAGGGGCGCAAATTGACCCGCCGTTTCTTAAGAGGCGTCCAGCGTGCCAGCGCACATACGAGCGAAAAAAAGCCGGCTACCAACACAAGGCGGCTGACCACCATCCAAAACATGACCCCAACCATAATGGCAAAGAGGCGGGGGTCACTGAGGTTGTAGGGAATCATCGGAGAAATTGCTCAACGCTAAAGCCAGCCCAGCCAATGGAGCAAACCCTCTCCTGTCCAATATTCCCATAATAAAAGCACTACAAGGCCAACCATGGCAGCACGACCATTGATCCGCTCAGCAAACGTATTAAAGCCGTACTTGGGGGTTTCCAGTTTTGGAGTGCGGCTTGGCTCTGTAGGGGTAGCCATGGATTACTCCTGCTTGTCTTCGTTTTCTTCTTCTTCAGCTTCAGGGAAGTAAAAGCCTTGAGCACGTTCCGTCAAAATAGACTTGCCAATGGAGAGGGCACGTTGAGCTTGGAGGGCAGCTTGGCGCTTCCAGACAGCACGGCGCATACTGCGCTTGGACTTCGAGGTTTTCTTTTTGGGGCAGGCCATGGTAATCCCTAGGACTAACTTTCGCAATCTATTAGTGTATCCCAAACTCGCCCTTAGGGCAACTGCTGATTCCCACTGTGGACAGCAATGTTCTTCTTTTTGCACAAAAACTATCACAGAGGGACACCACCCTTGTAATATCAGTAAGGGAATACTGAACCACCCCATTAGGGGATGTCCACTTCTACGAGCAAAGGGAATCGTCAGCTATGAGCAGTAAGCCAGACCGTGTGGTTCTCATCGGCGTTGCTGGAGACTCCGGCTGTGGTAAATCAACGTTTTTGCGCCGACTGGCCGATCTGTTTGGCGAAGAATTTATGACTGTGATTTGTTTGGATGACTATCACAGTCTGGATCGCAAGCAGCGGAAAGAAACGGGGATTACGGCTCTTGATCCCCGCGCCAACAACTTTGATTTGATGTATGAGCAGATCAAGGCTCTTAAAAATGGCGAATCAATCATGAAACCCGTTTACAACCACGAAACGGGGACGATTGATCCGCCAGAGAGGGTTGATCCCAACCATGTGATTGTGATTGAAGGCCTGCATCCCCTCTATGATGAGCGGGTGCGATCGCTCATTGACTTCAGTGTGTATCTCGACATCAGCGATGATGTAAAAATTGCCTGGAAAATCAAGCGCGACATGGCCGAGCGGGGTCATAGTTACGAAGATGTGATTGCCTCCATCAATGCCCGTCGCCCCGACTTCATGGCCTATATCGATCCCCAGAAGCAGTACGCTGATGTGGTCTTGCAAATTCTGCCGACCCAGTTGGTCAAAGAGGAGAAAGTCAGCAACATCCTGCGGGTACGAATGCTGCAACGGGAAGGCATCCCCGGCTTTGAGCCAGTCTATCTCTTTGATGAAGGCTCGACGATTACTTGGATCCCCTGCGGTCGTAAGCTCACCTGCTCTTATCCGGGCATCCGCCTTAGCTACGGACCTGATGAATACTATGGTCATCCTGTTTCGGTGTTAGAAGTGGACGGTCGCTTTGAAAAACTCGATGAACTGATCTACATCGAAAGTCACCTCAGCAACACCTCCACCAAGCACTATGGCGAAATGACGGAACTGTTGTTGAAGCACCGCGATTATCCGGGTTCTGATAATGGTTCCGGTCTATTCCAAGTGCTGACAGGGCTGAAAATGCGCGCCACCTATGAGCGCTTGACCTCGCGGGATGTGGCCACTGTCACCAACCGCTAATTTGGCTTGCCACATTGAGGACACTGATGCAACGGCACCAGCGATCGCTATGGTCATCGTTTTTGGTCTTCATTCTCTGCTGGTTGGTTCTAACCTGTGGCCAGCCCGCCTTTGCTGCCGATGGCGATGACCTGGTTTTTGTCCCCCGTCAAGCCCAGAGTGTCCTCAAGCTCAATCAATATCCCAGTAGCGGTCTGCTGCGTTTTTTTTGGGAGCGTTTTTGGACATCGCAACTCACTTATTGGGGCTGGTCGTGGTCTGAAATAAATGCTTGGGTGGGGGAGGGGGTGACTGTCGCTCAGTTCCCCTGCCCTGAAGCCTGCCAAACTCCCCGCCGGTTGTGGATTCTGCCCCTGAAGCGTCCAGAAGCAGCAACAGCTTTTTTGGAAACCTACTGGCAGGCACATCCCTTTGAGACGCAGTTCTATCAAAACATTCCCCTCCAAGTGGGCAACGGCTTGGTAACAGCACGACTGGGCAATCGCCTGCTCCTCGCTTCGGATGTGGAGACCATGACCACTAGCTTAGGGTCGGCGGTGACCGGAGATGGCAATCTTGCGGGTTTGGCTTTTTATCAACGGGCTCGGCCTCAATTAGACGCTCAACCTACGGCTCTTTACTACGCCAACTTGCAATCCCTGAGTTCTGAGAATCGGGAACTGGCACCCACCTATGATCGCCTGCTGGTTGCCATAAAGACCCAAAACAATGAGCTGCATCTGCAAACACTTTTGCACCGCACCAGTGACCCAACACTCACCTCTACTCCCCTTGACCTTGAGTTCCTCCGTTTCCAAGCGCCTATGCCGACGGTGGTGATTGCGGGTTCCCACTTGCCAGAGGGCTATAGCCAACTCACCGAGGCTTTGGCGGACTACCGCTTTGGCAAAACTCCCCAGGGGGATGTTCTTGCAAGCCAGTTGCTGCGGGATTTAACGGCAGATATACCAGTGGATTTGACGACACAAATCTTCCCTTTGGCTAGCGATCGCTTTAGTCTTACCCTTTGGCACCAAGCTGATGAGCAGTGGCAATGGTGGTGGCAGACGGGCAATACCCCAGAAACGCCAGTCCTGCTGCAGCAACTGGATGATCTTGCCCGTGCCAATGGCTATGAGGTCAACCGCTTGGTGTTGAATCAAGAACCCGTAACCGCTTGGGTGAAATTAGTTCTGGCTCCCCAGACGAGTGAAGGCTTGGTGTCTGATGTGGCAGCGGTCTATGAGCAACGGGGCGATCGCCTCATCCTTGCATCCTCTCTATCGGTATTGTCCCCTAGCGAGAATAAAAAGGTGTCTTGGCTACCGCAAAGTCTCCTGCGGCAGCGTCAAGGAATTCATGGGCTGGTCTATGCCCATTGGCCACAGCTATTTGCTTCCTTGAGCCAGCGCTGGCCGTTACTTCAGTACCTCAATGGCGTCAGTGCCGGCGGGTTAGAACGGCTCCAAGATATTACCTTAGTGAACTATGGGGTTCAGGATCGCCTACAACACCTAGAATTGATTCTAACTAGCAAAAAAGACTAGAAACACATTACAAACATTAACAAATCCTTAACAAGTCTGTTAGCAATTGTTGTATTTTGCTGCATCAGGATTCGGTAAAGTAGATTATGTTTGCCGACTGGGGTAGATATGACATCAGTCCTCGATGTGACCAATCGCGATCGCTTGATTGAAAGTGAAAGCTTAGCAGCCCGTACCTTACAAGAACGTTTGCGACTGGTGGAAGAGGTCTTGGTGGATGTCTTAACAGCAGAATCCGGTCAAGAATTAGTTGATCTATTGCGGCGCTTGGGTGCCCTTTCTTCGCCGGAAGGCCATGCCCTCCATCCTCCAGAAGGAGAACTGTTGAAGGTCATTGAATCCCTCGAGCTGAATCAAGCAATTCGTGCTGCCCGTGCTTTTAACCTTTACTTTCAAATTATTAACATTGTTGAGCAGCACTACGAACAACAATACAATCGCGAACGGGCGGCTCAAGAGGGACGACGACCTCGCCGTGTCATAAGTGAACCCATTTCCAGTGTAAGTGGTGAAGGATTTCCGTTGTCCCCCACGGCTACCAATGCAACAGGTGTGCGCAGTGGTTCCAGTGAGCGCCTAGAGCATAGTCTCTATGAAGCCATTCCCGCCACCCAGCAGTATGGCTCTTTTGCGTGGCTTTTCCCGCGACTGCATATGCTGAATGTACCACCACGCCATATTCAACAACTGCTGGATCAACTGGATATTCAACTGGTTTTCACCGCTCACCCGACAGAGATTGTGCGGCAAACGATTCGCGATAAGCAGCGCCGGGTTGCCCGATTATTGGAGCAACTAGATGTGCTAGAGGGGGCTTCTCCTCACCTGACGGACTGGAACGCCCAAACACTGCGGGCACAACTGATGGAAGAAATTCGCCTCTGGTGGCGCACAGATGAATTGCATCAATTTAAGCCCGAAGTGCTCGATGAGGTGGAATACACCCTTCACTACTTCAAAGAGGTGATTTTTGCTGTCATTCCCAAGCTCTATCGCCGGCTTGAACAAGCGTTGCATGAAACATTTCCTTACTTGAAGCCACCCCGTCACAATTTCTGTCGCTTTGGCTCTTGGGTAGGGGGTGATCGCGATGGCAATCCCTATGTCAAGCCAGAAGTAACTTGGCAAACAGCCTGCTATCAGCGCAATTTAGTTCTAGAGGAATACATTAAATCTGTTGAGCGCTTGATCAATTTATTAAGCCTATCGCTGCACTGGTGTGATGTGCTACCGGATTTATTGGATTCCCTGGAGCAGGATCAACGGCAGTTGCCTGGCATCTATGATCAGTATGCGGTGCGCTATCGGCAGGAACCCTATCGTCTCAAACTCACCTATGTGCTCAAACGACTGCAAAATACCCGCGATCGCAATCGGGCACTACAAACCTACTGCATTCGCCGCAATGAAGCGGAAAGGCTGAATAATGGGCAGTTTTACCGCCATGGTCAAGAATTCTTGGCAGAACTGAGGCTGATTCAGCGTAACCTCAAGGAAACAGGACTGGCCTGCCGGGAACTGGATGATTTGATTTGCCAAGTGGAGGTCTTTGGCTTTAATTTGGCTGCCCTCGATATTCGGCAAGAAAGCACCTGTCACGCTGAGGCTCTCAGTGAAATTACCGCCTATTTGGGTATTCTCCCCTGTCCCTATACGGAACTTTCGGAAACCGAACGCACGCGCTGGCTTCTCAGTGAACTTTCAACCCGTCGCCCCTTGATTCCGGGAGAACTCCCCTTTAGCGATCGCACCAATGAAATCATTGAAACATTCCGCATGGTGCGGCAACTACAGCAGGAATTTGGCACGGATCTGTGCAATACCTACATCATTAGCATGAGCCATGAGGTCAGTGATCTGTTGGAGGTGCTCCTGTTTGCCAAGGAAGCCGGACTTTTTGATCCCGCCACAGGCACCAGTACCCTGCAGGCAATTCCCCTCTTTGAAACGGTGGAGGATCTCAACCATGCCCCTGCGGTGCTGACACAACTGTTTTCTCTACCCTTTTGCCGCAGCTACTTGGGCAGCCACAGTACCCCTTTTCTCCAAGAGGTGATGTTGGGGTATTCCGATAGCAACAAGGATTCAGGCTTCCTCAGTAGCAACTGGGAAATTTATAAAGCACAACAACGGCTGCAAAAAATTGCCGAAAGTTTTGGCTTCCAACTGCGGATTTTTCACGGTCGAGGTGGCTCGGTGGGGCGTGGGGGCGGTCCTGCCTATGAGGCCATTTTGGCGCAGCCGGAGCAAACAATTAAAGGACGCATCAAAATTACGGAGCAAGGGGAGGTGCTGGCCTCCAAATACTCGTTGCCGGAATTGGCTCTCTTTAACTTAGAAACAGTGGCCACAGCGGTGATTCAAGCTAGTTTGCTGCGCAGCAGCATTGATGAAATTGAGCCTTGGCACGAGATTATGGAGGAGCTAGCTGCGCGATCGCGCCAGTGCTATCGCCATCTCATCTATGAGCAGCCAGAATTCATTGAATTCTTTAACGAGGTCACCCCAATCCAAGAAATTAGCCAACTGCAAATTAGCTCACGGCCAACGCGGCGGGGGGGCAAGAAAACCCTTGAGAGTCTGCGGGCAATTCCTTGGGTTTTTAGCTGGACGCAAACTCGCTTCCTGCTGCCGGCTTGGTACGGTGTGGGCACTGCTTTGAAGGAATTTCTTGAGGAAAAACCCGCTGAGCATCTATCTTTGTTGCGCTACTTCTACTACAAGTGGCCCTTCTTTCGCATGGTGATCTCCAAGGTTGAGATGACCCTCGCTAAGGTAGATCTAGAAATCGCTCGCTACTACGTTCAAGAACTCAGCCAACCCCAAAACCGCGAAGCCTTCTTCCGTCTTTATGATCAGATTGCTCAGGAGCATCGCCTGACAACAGAGCTGGTACTTACAATTACTGGACATCAACGGCTATTGGACGGCGACCCAGCACTTCAGCGATCAGTGCAATTGCGCAACCGCACCATTGTTCCCTTGGGGTTCCTACAAGTCTCTCTCTTGAAACGGCTGCGTCAGCACAACAGCCAAACCACCTCTGGCGCGATTCTCCGCTCCCGCTACGGTCGGGGCGAGTTGCTGCGGGGAGCCCTTTTGACGATCAATGGTGTGGCGGCAGGGATGCGCAATACGGGTTAAACAACCGAGAGGGTGACTCATGACGCGATATTGCCCTGCCGATGACTGAACAATTCCTCCCCTGAACTTGTGCAAAAACCGTTAATCGTTGCTCTTTTGGGAAATAGCCCTGATATAATCGCAACGATTCTCTGGTTGACGACGTTATGAGCCACTGGCAACGGATTACGGGTGGTGTCACTGCCGCCAAAGGGTATCGGGCTGCGGGAATGGCAGCAGGATTAAAAGCTTCAGGGGCAGCAGATCTGGCATTGATTGTTTCCGACGTGCCGGCGATCGCCGCTGGCGTATTTACAACGAACCACTTGTGTGCAGCCCCTGTAACCTACTGTCGTCAGCGGTTACAAACGAAGGGAACAGCGCAAGCCATTTTGTGTAATTCGGGTCAGGCCAATGCTGCTACCGGCGAACAGGGCTGGCAGGCGGTTTTAGCCCAAGCGGATATGGTGGCAATGGCCTTAGGAGTCAGTCCAGAGATGGTGCTGGTGGCGTCAACAGGGGTCATTGGTCAACCAATTCCCTTAGAGAAAATACGCCAAGCTTTGCCCACCCTGACAGCAAGCTTAAGCCCCAGTAATGGAGAGGCCGCTGCCCGTGCCATTATGACAACAGATCTAGTACCTAAGCAAATTGCTCTTGAGGCCATCTGGGAAGGCCAACCCGTTCGCATTGGCGGCATCGCTAAGGGTTCAGGGATGATTCACCCAAATATGGCGACAATGCTGGCCTTTATTACCTGTGATGCGGCTGTATCTCCCCAGCTGTGGCAGGAGATGCTGCAACGCGCCTGCGATCGCTCCTTCAATCAAATTACCGTTGATGGCGATACCAGCACCAATGACAGTGTCATTGCTTTGGCCAATGGTCAATCCCGTACCCCTGCAATTACAGAGCCAGGACCTGCGGCAACTCGTCTAGAGGAAATGTTGACTGCAGTCTGTGTCCATTTAGCAAAGACGATCGCCCGCGACGGCGAGGGAGCAACCTGCCTAATTGAAGTTCAAGTGAGCGGTGCCAGTGATGATGTAGCTGCACGCCAAGTGGCCAGAACCATTGCCAGTTCCATGCTGGTGAAATCGGCCATTTATGGCCGAGATCCCAATTGGGGACGTATTGCTGCCGCCGCTGGTCGCGCGGGGGTGCCCTTTGATGCCGGCAATCTGGCTATTTCCCTTGGCGGGATCCCGATGATGCGCCAAGGCCAACCCCTACCCTTTGATCGCGCTGCTGCCAATGCCTACTTAGTGAACCAAGCCACTGCCAGCGTGGATGCCAGCGGCCAACAATCCATTGAACATCCCGTGGTTATTGAAGTGAGTATCGGCCACGGCCATGGTCGCGGCCTCGCTTGGGGCTGTGATCTCAGCTACGACTATGTGAAAATCAACGCTGAATATACAACTTGACATTCAGCACAGGGCCCTAGTTGCCACAACTCATGCTCTTGCCGAGGCCATTGAACAGAGTTGCGGTGCCTCTAGTATTAAACAGCGCATTGTGTTTATGAAATCCTGCGTCGAGTGGCACTTTGAGCAGCTTTGGCAAGAGTATCGCCGCAGTCAAGGGGATGAGTCTATTGCCGTGATGATTCATGGTAGGCTGGCGAATGGGTTGGTCAAACACCTCATGAAAATTCATAGGGAGATTGGCCAGCCAGTTGTGCCCATTGCTAGACTTAAACTCAATGAATAGGAAGCACGTCATTGTCAAGCCCAATGCACGTCAGTCTGCTGTATCTGTGAGTCCTGACGGTCAACTTGTGGTTGCGGTGCGTGCCCCCGCCAGCGATGGTAAAGCCAATCAGGAACTCATTGCAGTTTTAGCGGACTATTTTCAGGTACCCAAGTCCCGCCTGCAGTTGGTCAAAGGTCACACCAGTCGCCATAAAGTCATCGAACTCCTAGATTAAGAGCGATCTAGACTAGGAGGGAGTGCTGTGCGATCACGTTTATGTCCTTTGATGTCACCTCTACAAAGTCCTTTGTTCTCATTGGTGCCCGCCCCCACTACAATCCCGATCGCCCCGGACGGGTAGAACATATCTTTCTTGACCTGACGCTGGATTTAGAGGCGCAAACCTGCGGAGGACAGTGCCACATTCACCTGCGTCCGCTCCACCCGCACGTGCGTCACCTGCGCCTCAATGCCGTAGGGCAACAGGTCAAGGGAGTAACGGTGCAACACCAGCCGCAGACCTTCCACTACGACGGCGAGTTTCTCGATATTTCCCTAGAGGAGCACCTAGAAATTAGCCCCGACCAGGTACTCTTGATAGTCATTGACTATTCCCTTGAAAAACCCCAACGCGGGCTGTACTTTATCCCCACC
>NZ_JARJMS020000005.1:0-3598 GCF_029335995.1 Thermosynechococcus sp. Uc | reverse complement strand
CCCACCCCAAGCTTGGACCCAAGGGGAAGATGAGGACTCCCGCTACTGGTTTCCCTGTTTTGACTCGCCGGGGCACTTGGCCACCTCAGAAGTGCGGGCACGGGTGCGGCAACCGCTACAGGCAATTTCCAATGGTGAACTACGCGCCCGTTACAGCGAGGGGGAATGGCAAGTGTTTCATTGGTATCAGCCCCAAGTCCACCCCACTTATCTGATAACCCTTGCAGTGGGGGATTTTGCTGTCTTTGACGACCAGTGGCAGGGCAGACCCGTCACCTACTACGTCGCCAAAGATCGCGCTGCGGATGCCCGCCGCACCCTGGGCAAAACGCCAAAGATGATGGACTTTTTTAGTCGCATCTATGGCTATCCCTACCCCTATCCGAAATATGCCCAAGTTTGTGTGGCTGATTTTATCTTTGGCGGCATGGAAAACACCTCAACCACACTGCTGACGGATCGCTGTCTTTTAGATGAGCGGGCAGCCGCTGAGGATTTTCGCAGTGAAAGTCTAGTGGCTCACGAATTGGCGCACCAGTGGTTTGGCGACTTGGTTGTCATCAAACATTGGTCCCATGCGTGGATTAAAGAAGGCATGGCCTCCTATGCAGAAGTGCTCTGGTTTGAAGAAGAATATGGCGCTGATTTTGCCGCCTACTATCGCCTTGGGGAATTGCGCAACTACTTAAGTGAGGATAGCGATCGCTACCGTCGTCCCATTGTTACCCATATCTATCGCGACGCCATTGAACTCTACGATCGCCACCTCTACGAAAAGGGGGCCTGCGTCTATCACATGATCCGCCAAGAACTTGGCGAAGAGCTATTTTGGAAAGCGATTCAAACCTTTGTCCAGACCTACGCCCACCAAACTGTGGAAACAGTGGATCTCCTGCGAGCCGTTGAAACCGCCACCGGCCGCAACTTGCTTCCCCTTTTTGACCAATACGTTTTCCGCGGTGGGCATCCCGACTTCCACGTCAGCTATCGCTGGGAAGCGGCTGATCAATTGGCCGTGCTCACTGTCAAGCAACAGCAGGTCAGCGAAGGGGTCACCCCCCTAGAGCGCAATCTGTTTGATCTGCGGATTCCCGTTGGCATTGGCACCGTAGATGAGCAGGGACAGGTCTCAGTCAAAACCATCCCCCTGCGCATTCATGAAGCCGAGCACACCTTCTATCTGCCACTGCCACAGCAGCCCGCCTTTGTGAGTTTTGATGCCGGCAACCACACACTGAAAACGGTGATGCTGGAGTACCCCCTGCCTGAGCTAAAAGCCCAACTGCAGCATGATCCCGACGTTCTCGGCCGCATTCAGGCGGCCATTGCCCTAGGCAAAAAAGGGAATTTACAGGCTGTCCAAGCCCTTGAGGAGGCACTGAAACGGGAACCCTTCTGGGGGGTACGGCGCGAAATTGCCAAAGTCTTGGGGACGGTTCACCTGGATCACAGTTTGGCGGCTCTGCAACTGGCGCTAGGGGATGCTCATCCCCAGGTGCGGGCAGCAGCGGTGGAAGCCATTGCTGAGTTTAAGTCCGCCAAGGCCTACGAACTTCTTAAGCCCATTGCCAAGCACGGCGACCCCAGTTACAGCGTTGAAGCAGCAGCCCTCAAGGGAATAGGGGTAATTGCCGCTGCCAAACCGCAACCCAAACCCAAGCCCGAAAAAGTGCTCAAACGGCTGCGCAAAGCTCTAGAAACCCGCCAGGGCTGGAATGAGGTGGTGCGCTGTGGGGCGATCGCTGGCGTGGGTCAGCTCAAAGACATTCCTGAAGCAGTCAATTTAGTTTTGCACTATACTGCTGCGGACGTTCCCCAACCCCTGCGCTTGGCAGCCATTCGTACCCTGGGCACCATGGGCGATCGCCACCACCCCCAACTGCAACAAATCTTGGAGCGACTAGCGCAACTCAGCCATGAGACCTTTTTCTTTACCCAGCTAGCCGTTGTTCAAGCCCTGAGTCAAATTGATCATCCGCGGGTTTTAAGTATTCTGCAGCAGGTGGGCGATCGCACCACAGATGGTCGTATTAAACGATTGGTGGATGAAAGCATCGCCAACGTACAAAAAGCCATTGGCAACGATGACCGCCTCAAGGGGCTTGAGACTACCCTTAGCGAGTTACAAAAGGAAAATCAAACTCTGAAAAGCCGCCTTGAAGAGTTGGAGGCACGAACCAAGGCTACCAATCAGGAATCAGCGCCAAGTTAGCTACATCAATCGTATCAACGCCTGCGGGCACCGCTGCCGTCGGTTGGACACAGATCACACTGTCCGCAGGATCAAACAGGGTCAAGAATTACCAGTGATGCATCCCCGACACCGACGCCAGCATACAGTGCGGGCTGCTCCCACGGCGCGAGTCTTACCTCTGAACCGACTAGCTAAATTAGAGGAATTGGTGCAAGGAACCTGTATCCTTGCGTAGCTACTGAGGAGTTGACCGCCAGGGCTGCTGCTGACGACCAGAACTTGGGGAGAATTGTTATTGGCAATACCACCCGCAATCGCAAAGGAGGTGCGACCACGAAGCGACCCTGGCGATCAGTAAAGGCGGGCAGGGGACTCACAAAGGCCACTAGCAGTCATGGAATGATTAGTCCCCGCGCAGGCACAGCGGGGTGTTTCAGTAAAGAGAGTGAGGGATGGTATTGCCTTATTTCAAGGCCTTCTGTTCCACTGGAGCCAACTAATTTCAAGGGCAGTGCCCTAGGATCAGCCGCTGTGATGTTTCAACACCATCGGAGGCAAGTGTGCATATTTCCATGTCTATGTCTGTTCTGATTATGTGCCATCCCTGTGAAAAGGGCTGTAGCATAAATAGGAACGCAATGAGAGGAGGTTTGGGTGACCAAAAAACGGGTGCTTTCGGGAGTACAGCCCACAGGTAGTTTGCATTTGGGGAATTATCTCGGAGCAATTCGCAACTGGGTGGCGGGTCAATCAGCCTATGAAAACTATTTTTGCGTCGTGGATTTACACGCTATTACCGTCCCCCATAATCCAGCGGAACTCGCTGCCAATACCTATACAGTTGCTGCTCTGTATTTGGCCTGTGGGATTGACCCCACTCACGCCACGATTTTTGTCCAATCCCACGTCAGCGCCCACGCCGAACTCACTTGGTTACTCAACTGTATTACCCCCCTCAATTGGCTGGAGGACATGATCCAGTTTAAGGAAAAAGCCATTAAACAGGGCGAAAACGTTGCCGTAGGACTGCTGGACTACCCAGTGCTCATGGCAGCAGATATTTTGCTTTACGATGCCGATCTTGTTCCTGTGGGTGAAGATCAAAAGCAGCATTTGGAACTGACCCGCGATATTGCAGCGCGTGTGAACCATCTCTTTGCCCGCAATCAACCGCCGATTCTCAAGCTACCTGAACCTTTAATTGCCAAGGCGGGGGCACGGGTGATGAGTCTAACCGACGGTACCAAGAAAATGTCAAAGTCGGATCCATCGGAACTCAGCCGCATTAACCTTTTAGATCCTCCCGATGAAATCCGCCGGAAGATCAAGCGCTGCAAAACGGATTCCATTCGTGGTTTGACCTTTGATGATCCCAATCGTCCAGAAGCCAATAACCTGCTCACC